>JBFWIF010000001.1:0-127429 GCA_050256135.1 Acidaminococcaceae bacterium
TTTCTCCGATAACGGCGTCAGGTATTTTGCTTTATTATTATTAACAAGTAAAATGGCCTACACACATCAAGTATTAACCAGTGACGGCAGTATCCATAATGAAATCATTAAGCACCATGCGATCCTTCCTAATACAACACAAAAAGTCGATTCTTATGCGCTTATTGCCTGTGATAAATTTGCTATTGGTTTTGTTGATAAAAAGAGGATAATTAACGGACAGGAAACATACTTGCTGCCAGAGATATTACTGCAATGTACTTCAACGATCTCCGGTAAAGAGGCAATTAAGACCGTAAGCCAAATTGCCGCAGAAGTTGCTGAAAAACATGGTGCCAATTCAGCAGTGATACTTTCGAAGGCCAAAAATTATCTTTTAGAGAATGCAGAAACATCTACATCTTTTTCGCCGACGGAATTGGGTCAGGAAGTATTCGCAGGATCGCAAGTAATGCAGCAAGAGTTTGAGTCGCAAATCATCGAGGCACAGTTACCTAAAGACGTTAAGGTAGAAAAAAATCTTGCTGTCAAAACTGCCAAAAATCATAAAATTAAGACCGATACAGGCATAGAAATTACCTTTCCCGCCGAATATTTTGAAAATCATGATTTCATTGAGTTTATCAATAATCCGAACGGAACTATTTCTATTCAAGTAAAAAATGTTGGAAGGATATTAAATAAGTAATTGCGCGTTACTATTCTTTTTCGATGCTTACGAATTTTTACTAAAATAATATCCATATTACCGATTTTTGCAGGTGGGAAGCGGTATTGGAACAATGAGTGTGCTATAATAAAAATATCGTATAATTATGCGAATCAAAGGAACAGTTTCAGGGGTAATCTTTAAAGTGGTTTTAAAGAGGAGGCCGTCCGATGATAACATGTATTCAGTGGGTAAAGTTTAAGCACCATAAATGACTTTCAGGCAAATGTCCGAGAGTTATTTATGGTGCTTTTTTGTTTTAGGCGTAGATAAAACATCTGAGGAGTGAGTAATTTATGAACAGTGCAAAAGAAGTTGCTGAATTCCCCTATAATTCATCTTTAATTTGCTATTTTGAAGTTGATAAAAGTGGTAATACGGCTAAAATCTACCACAAAAATAAATCTGACCGTCCTTGCCTTTTAGATGCATATAAGAGAGCAATAGCTAAAGAAATAGTAATATATGCTGTTTGGCCAGGCAGGTGGTCTAGCAATTTATTTATAATTGATGATTTAGATATTTTTGCCAAAAAATTTGGGTTGCTTGAAGACTGAAATTTTTGTATGGAGTATAAGGTGGAGAATGAGGTGATATAAGAATGGATTATAAATATTTGAAAAATTGGGAGCGTCAAAGAAAAATTGAGACCGATGAATTTTTTGATGGTTGGGACTGGCAACAAATTTTTCGTACGTGGAAGAATAAAATAAGTGATTATCCTATATCATTAGAGGCTTTATTCAAAGAAATAACAATTTGTGATCCAAAGAATCCATATGAACGAAAGAATATTTTGACTTGGTGGCCAATAAAAACAATAAGTGAGTTTCAGTTGGAGGTTCAGAGGCACTTTGATAGTTGGCCGGGAACATTTGGACCGATAAATCAATATAATACCAGACAAGGTGAACTTCGTACTTTGGATTATCTATGGGAGTACCAAGGCGATATGGAAAAAGTTGCAGCCGTACTCATAAATGCTTCACTATTTACTAGATTGCATAGCAGCCGCGTTAGTTATCCTATGGAAAATTGGCCATCATATTGGTGTGTGCAAAAACTTTATGAAATGACTCTAAAGATATGGAATAGTGAAAATAAGCATTTTCTGTGGCAACATTACAATACAGAAGTATTGCCTTATTTAAAATGGGATTATGATTATCAGTTGAATAATTTACATGCATTGATTACTTATTTAGCTGAAGAACATGCGTTATTGTTATTAAAATATTATCCGGCAGTTGTTGTTTTTAAAGAAAAAAGAGACCCAGTTATTGAAAAAAGATTAAATGAAGAGCGTATAGCGCAACAACAAAAGTGGGATGAAATTAGCAAACTGCAAAATGAATGTCAAGATAAGCGGGATAAGAAGGTAAAAGCAACGAATTACCGGTGGAAAAATATGACAAAAAGTGAACTTGAGAAATTAGTGTGGACTAAACCTACTGCTGCATTAGCGAAGGAGTTAGGTGTATCCGATGTTGCTATTGGGAAACGCTGTAATTCGATGGGCATTACAAAGCCAAAGCCTGGATTCTGGGCAAAAGTCAATGCCGGCTTAATTCCAAATCCAAAAGGAAAACCTGTAGTAACAAATTAAATAAAAAATAAAATATTGTCCCTAATATTGACTTTGTGTCCCGGCGATGATAGTATGATTTTAGGGGTGAGCACAATGAAAAAGAAGAACGTTTTAAATCTAATAAAATACTATGCTGAGAAAAATGATGCGGCATTTAGAAATGAAGCTTATGAAATAGCAAGGTACTTTGATGAAACAAAAGATTACCAACTAGCTGAATATATTATGGCTGTTTTGTCGGATGCAAATACATTTTCTCCGCAGATGGATGCCGTGACCCATGCATTTTTTAAGCGTATAGAGCTATCCAACACTGCTGCACTTCCTTTACCAGATGTTATAAAAGATGATGTATTAGGAATCGTAAATGCGGTTGGCCATAATGCAGGAATCAATAAATTCTTATTTGAAGGCCCTCCAGGAAGCGGTAAAACAGAGACTGCAAAGCAAATAGCGCGAATACTTGAAAGAGAACTATTTATAGTAGATTTTGATTCAGTAATAGATAGTAAGCTAGGTCAAACTTCCAAAAATATCGCAGCACTTTTCGATGAGATTCGTACTGTACCTCATCCTGAAAAAGTTATTATTTTATTCGATGAAATAGACTCCCTCGCTATTGATAGAATTAATTCAAATGACTTACGCGAAATGGGAAGGGCGACATCTTCGGTATTAAAAGGCCTGGATAGTTTGGATGACAACATATTATTAATTGCCACTACCAATTTATATAAATCCTTTGATAAAGCATTGAGTAGAAGATTTGATGCTGTAATTGATTTTAGTAGATACACTAAAGATGATTTACTCGATATTGGTGAAATAATATTAAATGAACTATTAATTAAATTTAAATCTGCTGGCAGAAATATGAGATTGTTTAGAAAGATACTTAGCTGCATGGAGACAATCCCATATCCCGGTGAACTAAAGAATATTATAAAATCCTCTCTGGCTTTTAGTGACCCGAATAACGAATACGATTACCTGAAACGACTTTATAATTCTATAGATAAACCTGCGAAAGAAGATAGCCTGAAATATATGCAAAACAAAGGCTTTACAGTCAGAGAAATCGAAATTTTGACTGGTATTTCTAAAAGCCAAGTATCACGTGAACTAAAGGAGTAATTTCTTATGAATAAATTACTGCAATTAAAAGGTACCTTTGAACAAGCTGTCAGTAATTCCAGACCAGGATCGCCCAATTTGCCAGCTGGACAATTGCTGGATGTTTCTAAATTAGAAAAGCTCAAAAAGGATTTAGTGGAATTAAAAAGGACTTGGGCGCAGGAAAACATTTTACCGGGTGCTTTGATCAGCGTATATTATAACAAAGTAGCTGCTAAAAGTAATAGGATACAGGGACTATTGGCTAAAGGTAGTAAAAATACCGCTAATAGTTCAATTGTCGGTGCAAGATTCACCGATGACAGCTCCCCCAAACATATAATTACACACTATGTTTCCAAGGAAATACTTGATGAATCAATTGAACGTTTAAATCTAAGCATTAAGGTATTGAAAGAAGAGTTTAAGGGTGCAATAACTCATGAGGACATAAGAAAAATTAATTCAAATGAGGTGGATTTTCCTTCTTCGATAATTGCAAAAACAAATTTCGTAAAAGTAATTGTTGATGCATTTTATGTTGATAAATTTGACATTTTAGTTGATGATGTAGAATTTCCAAATGAAGCTATTATTACCATATACAAAACGGATGTCAAAACTGTAGAACTCATGGAAAAAATAGGCATCAAATTATCGTTTAACAGAATCATGGATGAGACTACCATTTTATTAAGACCCGATGAGTTAACGATTTTGAAGCAAAAGGCGCCATATTTGATATCAATGGCAGTTTCTGATATCACACAACTAACAAAGGCTGATTTTGACCTTTGCGTTGATAAAGTAATTTCTATTCCCTCGCCCAAAAATGAGCCGATAATTGGAGTAATTGACACTCTATTTGACGAAGGAGTGTATTTCTCGGAATGGGTTGAATTCAAAAATATGGTAGCGGAAAATATTCCAATATCTCCAAGTGATTATGGGCATGGAACAGCAGTATCCTCAATTATAGTTGATGGTCCCTCATTTAATCCTGATTTGCAAGATGGGTGCGGCAGGTTTCGTGTCAGACATTTTGGCGTTGCAGCAGGGGGGCAGTTTAGTTCATTTACAATCTTGAGAAATATTAATGAAATTATCTCGCAAAACAAAGATATCAAAGTTTGGAATTTATCTCTTGGCTCCAAACTCGAAATAAAGCCAAATTTTATTTCTCCGGAAGCGGCAATACTAGACAGAATACAATATGAAAATGATGTAATATTTGTCATTGCCGGAACCAATAAACCGCAAGGCGAAAATAAAGCAATGAAAATAGGGTCACCAGCTGATTCAATAAATTCTTTAGTTGTTAATTCGGTTGACTTTAACAACCGCCCTGCTTCATATACAAGAAATGGTCCAGTATTATCATTTTTCACAAAACCTGATATCAGTTATTACGGCGGAGATGAAATAAACCCTGTTAGGGTATGTACACCTACAGGCGAATGTTCTGTAAGAGGCACTTCCTTTGCTGCGCCATGGATAGCGCGAAAAATGTCCTATTTAATAGATGTCTTGGGGCTAAGCAGAGAAGTCGCAAAAGCATTAATTATAAATGCGGCAACTGGCTGGCATAAACAAGAACTCGGTGATTCTACTCGCATAGGGCATGGTGTAGTGCCAATAAAGATAGATGATATTGTTAGCTGCCCGGATGATGAAATACAATTTATTTTAGCAGGCGTTTCCGAAAAATATGATACCTACAATTACAATATTCCTGTACCTGTAAGTAAGGATAAGCAGCCTTTTGTTGCAAAAGCTACCTTGTGCTATTTCCCATGTTGCTCACGTAATCAAGGTGTTGATTATACAAATACCGAATTAGACATACAATTTGGCAGATTAACTGGAAATGGATTAAAGCCTATAAATAATAACTATCAAAGTGCTATAAGTGGACATTTCACGTGGGAAGAAGACGCACGAAAACTTTTTAGAAAATGGGATAATGTAAAACATATTAGAGAAGTGCTAACAAAAAGTCCCCGCGCAAAAAAATGCTATGACAAAGGCATTTGGGGCGTGAGTTTAAAAACCAAAGAGCGGTTAGATGAAAAATTTGGTGATGGCATAAGGTTTGGTATAGTAGTAACGCTAAAGGAAATAGATGGCGTTAACAGGATTGATGAATTTATAAAAAATTGTACTCTCAGAGGATGGCTTGTAAATAAAATTGATGTTGATACTAGAGTTGATATTTATAACATTGCTGAAGAAAAAATTGAGTTTGAGGACTGAAATAAAAAAATGGTTTGCCTTGAATAATTGTGAAAGAAGGAATGTTAATGCCACAGGCTGCGACATATCATTTAGTAGTTAGAAAATCTATTCCAGAAACGTTTTGGGAAGAAAAGAATAGTGGAATGGCACATACAAAGAATCCTCTGACCAAAGCTGGACCAATAGGGGGCAATTTCATGGAAAACAATAAAATTGATATAGCTACTCCCATCACAGAAATTGAGGTGGGCGTATGAACAAAGAATTTCAATTCTTAATCTATAACGTACCTACCGAAGATGTAACCGTTAACGCGATTATCAAAGACGAGACCATCTGGCTCACGCAAAAGGCACTGGCCGAGCTATTCGGGGTTGAGGTGCCTGCTATTTCTAAACATCTTGCCAACATTTTCGAAGAAGGAGAACTAAGTGTTGATTCAACTGTTTCCAAAATGGAAATAGTTCAACAAGAGGGTTCCCGCAATGTAAAAAGAAAAGTTGATTTTTACAATCTCGATGCCATTATTTCCGTGGGCTATCGTGTGAATTCAGGTCGGGCTACGCAGTTTCGCATCTGGGCTACGAAGGTATTGAAAGAATATATGACCAAAGGTTTTGCTCTCGACGATGAGCGGTTGCAGCAAGGCAAAACTGCTTTTGGCAAAGATTATTTCCGCGAATTGCTGGAACGGGTACGTTCGATTCGCGCAAGCGAAAGGCGCATCTGGCAGCAGATTACTGATATTTTCGCTGAATGCAGTATAGATTATGATAAAGATGCGCAGGTAACGCATGATTTTTATGCTATGGTTCAGAACAAATTTCACTATGCAATAACAGGGCAAACGGCGGCCGAGATTATTGTTGCCAAAGCTGACTGCACACAAAAAAACATGGGTCTAACTACTTGGAAAAACGCGCCTGCAGGACGCATCCTTAAGTCGGATGTAACAGTTGCCACAAATTATCTCGCAGAAAAGCAGATACGGCAGCTGGAAAGGGCCATTACAGGATATTTTGATTATATTGAGGACTTGATCGAGCGTGAAAATACTTTTACGATGGCAGAGTTTGCGCAAAGCATTAATGAATTTCTTGCCTTTCGTAAGTATGAAATATTGAGAGATAAAGGACGTATTGCCAAAAAACTTGCCGAACAAAAAGCCAAAGAAGAATACGACGAATTTAATAAGACGCAAGAAATAACTTCTGATTTTGATCAGGCGGTAAAGCATATGCTGGAAAATGGCGATGCAAGTGATTGAGCAAACTTTAGACACGGAAAAGTAATTAAAAAACACTGGTATTATGTGAACTAAAAGTGTAATAAAATCAGCTTAAACGTATTTAATTCTTTCATCACGGCTTAGACACAGTTACCTATTCTGTCATTTCGAGCGAAGCGTAGCGAAGTCGAGAAATCCATGTTTTTCAAGAAGTTTCCTGCGGATTTTACTAAAATTGTCTCTTAATTACTAAACATGGTAGTTGCAAGGCAGAATGAACACAATGAATGTGCTATAATAAAAATATCGTATTATTGTGCGAATCAAAGGAACAGTTTCAGGGGTAATCTTTAAAGTGGTTTTAAAGAGGAGGCCGTCCGATGATAACATATATTCAGTTGGTAAAATTTAAGCACCATAAATAACTTTCAGGCAAATATCTGAGAGTTATTTATGGTGCTTTTTGTATCTTGGTGAAAACAGTGATTTGAGAAATAGATAAGAAGTAATATTTTGGTGTTGAGGTATTCTAAAAAATGCGAATTATTAAGGGGGTTTGTAGATTTGGAAGAGAAAGAAAATAATAATTGGGAAGCAAAAATGTTTGGTAGATATTTATGTGGAGACAAAGCTTCTGGAGAGGAATTATTTGCTTCCATCTATCCCAGAGTAAGAAAATTTGTTTTTTCAAAGACTAAAAGCGATACTTGTTTAGACGAACAAGATAAAGAAGATATTATTGTCGAGGCAATGATGAGAACTATTGATAAGAAATATCTTTTTAATGGAAAAAGTAGTTTAAGTACTTTTGTAATTGGTTTCGCAAACAATATTATTCGTGAAAAACGTAGAGAGCGTAAAAAGCAATTATCAACACTTCTTAATTCTGATCAATCTGATCAAATTGAAAGCATGGCTTCAACCAATAATTATGATAATCCAATTAAAGTAATTATAAACAATGAAGAATTGGATATGTTGGAGCAATCTCTTAATTTGTTAACACAAGACCAAAGAAATATACTAATTTTAAGAATATGCAACGGCATGTCTTTTAAAGAAATTACTCAAATCACAGGAAAGTTGGATGCGGCAGTCGATTCTTTATATAGGCGAGCATTAAGAACTTTAAAAAATAATTATAAAAAAACAATAATAGATAGACGGATTTTTTATAAATCTAACATTAACGTATAGGAGGTAAAAAAGATGATTACAGTCGACTATGCTCTGCGTATTTATACTGATATGGTTAATAGTGACGGAAAAATAGACATGCAATATTTTCAAAATAATATGAGCAAAGATGATTTTGCAGAATTTCAAGAACTTGCTACAGTTATAAATCAGACTAAATCAGTAAAGCTTACTAGGGAGTTTAGAAAAATATTTGAAAAAGTAAATAATTACAAAGAAAGTTTGTGCGATGCTCCGTCAGTTGCTAATTTTAGGTCGGCACATGATTCTGATAACGATAGCGCAAAGAAAAAATTAGACCAAATATTTGATGAGGAATTTAATGATGACTAAATCAGAAAAAGGGTTTTGGACGGCTAATGCGTTGAGAAAAGATATTGGGATTGATGAATTACAAGAAATTGACCTAAATTGTATCGTAAGATTATTAAATATAAACGTTAAACACATTTTTTTAGGAGATGGCATTGACGGAGCATGCAAAAGTCTAGGATTAAAAAGACTTGTGGTATTAAATCCATATTTAAAAAAATGTCCAAAAAGAGAAAGATTTACTTTGGCACATGAAATTGGTCATTTACTTATGCATTACGATAGCTATATATGCAAACAAGATTGTTTTTATATATATAAGACACAAAATGATAAAGAACTAGAAGCTAACGATTTTGCAGGACAATTATTATTGCCGAAACAGGCAGTTGTCAATATTTTAGAGAAAAATGATTTAACTTTTCAGCTTATTAAACAAATAGCAGAAAAATACAATATATCATTACTTGTTGCTGCTATATCATTAACAAAATTATTTAGATTCGATGCTATTTTTTTGGTTCATGATGGTAAAAAAGTATTTTGGAAAGTTAGAAGTAAGGATTGTTATTTGGAAATTCCTGGCTTTGTTGATGAGCAGGTTTTAGCGCGCAAAACAAATGCAAAGAATACACAGATAAAAGGAAATGTAAACCCGCAATTTTGGATTAATGATGAAGACGAGTGTTTGGGTTGTGAGGAGGAAAGTGTCTATTCACCAACTTGGGGGAGATATATGACGTTGCTTAAGTTTTACGATGCTTGATAATAAAATAGGAGGAATAATTATGAAAAGAATTTTTATAAGTTTTGCAATTGAAGATGAAAAGTTAAGAGATTTTTTGCGTGGGCAGGCAAAAAACGATAGTAGCCCATTTGAATTTGTTGATATGTCTGTAAAGCAACCATGGGATTCCAATTGGAAAACAAATTGTAGAACAAGAATTAAAGGTTGTGATGGAGTAATTTCAATAATTACTAAAAATACTAAAAATGCTTCAGGACAAATTTGGGAAATGAAGTGTGCTAAGGCTGAAGGAATTCCAATTGTTGGAATATACGGAAATGACCAGCACGCTGGAGTAAGTGTGCCAAATGAGTGCGGATACTTGCGCTTGATGGATTGGACCTGGCCGAACATTTCCACTTGGATTAAAAATTTATAAGTCAGGAGGGTTCGATATGGTTAATAAGAAAGCTCTAGTAGTAGGAATAGATAGGTATCCAAACTGTCCGTTAGGTGGATGTGTTAACGATGCAGAAGAAATTGCAAAATTGCTTGAAACAAATGGTGATGGATCCCCAAATTTTGATGTAAAGTTAATACCTGACGTTGAAACAAAGGCGGAATTATTGGAACTACTGCATTTTTTATTTGAAGAAGGGGAATCAGATATTGCATTGTTCTATTTTTCAGGACATGGAACTGATGAATTAACAGGAAAGATTGTTACGCCAGATTTTAGCGGTAGAGATTTTGGCGTGTCCATGACCGATATATTAGCAATGGCAAATAACTCAAAGAGTAAAAATAAAGTTATTATATTGGACTGTTGTTTTTCAGGAAAATTTGGAGAAATTGGGACTATAAAATCGACTGAATCTGTTCTTGGAAATGGTGTAACAATAATGACTGCTAGTAATAGGGATGAATATTCGGTTGAAGATGGTAGAAGTGGACATGGTGTTTTTACAGAACTTTTAATTCAAGGTTTAAAAGGGGGTGCAGCAGACGTAGGAGGAAATATAACTCCTGCAAGTCTTTATTCTTTCGTAGATCAATCTCTAGGAGCTTGGGAACAGCGTCCATTATTTAAAACAAATATTTCTAGATTTTTACCTATGCGGACTATTGAAGCAAAAGTACCTAGAAATAAATTAAGAAAACTTCAAACATATTTTGTAGACCCTAAAGCGCAATTCCCACTTGACCCATCTTTTGAGTTTACAAATTCTCCAGATATAGATCATGAATGTAAAGAGCCATATGCAGATGAAAAAAATATAGAAAAGTTTAAAGACCTACAACTGTTTGAAAGTGTGGGTTTAATCGAACCAGTTGGAGAAGATCATATGTACTTTGCAGCAATGAATAGTAAATTTTGTAGATTGACTCCATTAGGTTTGCATTACTGGAGACTATCAAAAGACAGAAGATTTTAGGAGGTATTTATTTTGATATTAACTCAAGAATTTTTAGGAAGACAAGCTAGTATTCGAGATATAAATGAATATTCGGAGAACAGAATAATGAATGAAAACGCTATGTTTTCAAAAAATAACAGTTATGATTTATTTATATCGCATAGCTTTTTCGATAAAAAATTAGTGCTAACTTTAGTACAACTATTTAATGATGCCCAATATTCTGTCTATGTAGATTGGATAAATGATAGCAGTTTGGACAGAAAGAATGTAACATCTGAAACGGCTAAAATAATAAGGAAGAGAATTGCCCAATGCAAAGGGTTAGCTTACATTGCAACAAAAAATATTGTAAGTTCTAAATGGTGTCCATGGGAACTAGGACTAGGTGATGGAATAAATAATGGAAGGTCATGTATATTGCCGGTAATGCAAGAGGGTTCCTCATTTAGAGGGACAGAATATATAGGGATGTATCCATATATAGAATATGAATCAGATAAATTTTGGGTTGTTGATCAAAACGATTCTTCTAAATATACATCTTTAAGAAATTGGTTAGCTGGTTACAGTTTAAAAGTGTAAAAATAAAGAATATAAAATGCAGTTAGAGGTGATATTATGCAAACAGATATGCATTATTACGGAACTTATGCAATGGCAGTTGCTGCTGGTATACCAAAAGAAGATGCAGCGGTAATCGCATATGCATCACAATTTGTTGATGATTCAACAGGTTATGATAGTGATGCACACGAAGATGGCGGTCTTTTATTTGGGATTACTACAGCACATAATCCTGTTGACGCCTTTATTAAAGCTACTGACGATCAAACCCACAAATTAGAAGATGAAAGAAGAGTATGGGTGCCGTTTCATTTTTTCCCAGGTGGAGAAGGTGAAAATTTTCACGAAAAAATTTTGTGTGTAAAAGATGGCGATATTGTTAATGAAATGTTTGAAAATTATCTTAAAATTTGCAATGATAAAACTTATTGCCTTGAATTGATAGGTATAGCATCGCATGTGTATGCTGATACTTTTTCACACTATGGATTTTCTGGATTAACCTCACCTTATAATTTGGTTAATGGAGACGCTGAAATCAAAAACAAAACACTATTGCAAGATGTATATGACTATATAATAGAAAAAAAGAATAATTTTTGGGGTAAATTTGGTATGAATACTATAGAATTGGGACATGCCGGTGTAGCAACTTATCCAGATAGACCATTTTTAGAATGGAACTTTGAATTTACTCTTCCTAGACCAGGAAACGAGCAAAATAGTAATAGAAATAACCAGACCGATTATCTTGAAGGATGCCAAAAATTACATAGTTTCCTATGTAATTTTGCTCAGAACTATTACTCAGAAGCTAATCAAAAAGCCTTTAACGAAATTGAAGATTCGGTTAGGGAAGTTTTAGCAGTTCAAGGATGTCAAGAAAGTCGTATACAGGCATGGAAAGATTCTGGACTTATTGATGGAGTGCCGGACTATGATGCAAATGATTGGGAAAATGAAAAAAACAGTTTTAGTGAATTTGAAAGTTCTTTAGATGGTATTAGTACTCATGCCTATCGTTTTCATCAAGCTGCAGCGTATCATCGATATTATGTTTTAAAAGATTTACTGCCGAGTCATGGTATTGCTATATATTAAACTACTAGAAAGTAAAGGAACTGTCTCATTTCTTATTGAGACAGTTCCTTTTGCATGTGCTTTAGACAGTTAAGCTTATGATAAACGCTAAACAAAAAACTGTTTGTTGCGCGTTTATTTATAGACTGCTGTATTTACTACTTAAGAAACTTCCCTATCACCACCTCATTTCATCCTTGTTTCTCTTCACCGCTTGTAATACAATGGAATCGAAATAAAGGTTGAACAGAAGGAGGTTTGTTGAATCATGCAAGTATATTATTTTACGAGGACGGGCAGAAGCAAAAAGATTGCCGAAGAATTGGCAGAGCGCTATGAGACTAAGGCACAGGAAATTGCTGATGACGTGGATTGGAAGGGCGCTATCGGCTATCTGAAAGCAGGCTATGAGGCTTTAAAAAAAGAAATGCGGCCGGCAAGATATAACAAACCGGCGGCTGATGAAGAATTGATACTGGTTTTCCCTGTTTGGGCCGGAGCTTTTCCGCCTGCGGTCAGGAGTTTTCTGGAAAGGGAAGGCAGAGCGAAAGTCATCTGCATGCCAACTTCCATCGGCAGCAAGCTGAATGACAGGGAAGGATTTATCAAGGTAATCGATTTAGTTGGCAAGACAATTACGACGCCTGCTACTGTTTGATTGGGTATATAATAGAGACAGAGGGAATGCTTTTTAGCTGAACTATTTGGAAATAATGTCCGTGAAAGAAGGAAGAACGATGGTTACTGCAAAACAAGGCTATTTATCTGTGCCGACCAAGACGGCACTGGCGGACAGTTTCAAGGAATTGATGCAGAAGACTTCTTTCGAAAAAATTACTATCCAGGACATTACGAAAAACGCGGGAGTAATCCGTCCGACCTTCTATAAACATTTTGCTGATAAGTATGCTTTGCTGGAATGGATTTTTACCAATGAAATCATCGAGCCGACGATACCGCTGATTGAAGACGACATGCTCAAAGAAGCAATCGATCTGATGCTGCGCCAGATTGAGCGTAATTTCAAATTCTATGCCAAAGTTGCTCGTATTGAGGGGCAGAATTCTTTTGAAAAAATTGCGCTTGATGGTTTTAGCAAGTTGTTCTTGGAGATTTTTATTCTGAAGGATACCTTCGCGGCCAACGACTTCAAACCGATTACGCCTGAAATTCTTGCCAAATATTATGCCAATGGTCTTACTTTTATCATCATTAGCTGGCTGAGCGGTGATCCAACGGTTTCTGCGGCTTTGATCGGAGAGATTTATCAGAGGATAAGCAGCATCTCGATTAATGGCTTGGTAAAGACGAACAGCGGCTACAATAAGCGGTAATTGTATATGTTTCACGAACATTTCCGGTAATTCATATAACTGAAGACTATATTAAAGGCAAGCTGAATCTTTAAGGGTTCAGCTTTTTTTTATACACTTTGGATAGAGAGTATTTCAGGTGTCTGATAGGAGGTTCGTGAATATGTCGAAGTTGATTAATGCATTTGAGAAAAAAGTCGTTGCCAAGATTGTGGATAAGACGTTGAGTTGCGATAAAAATGAGCGAAGGAATTATCTCTTGAAACTGGTTTCAATTGCTGAAGAAATTGCGGGTCCTTTATTTCAGAAGGAAAGCTATGAAGATGCTAAAAATTTAATTTTGGCACCTGACGGCAAATGGGTCAATTATGTAGAATCGTTGATTGCGGAGATTGATCATCATGTTTTGCGGACAACGGCATTGAATCTGGGTTTTGAGGCTGCATATGCCGGAACAAGCGCTGTGCATGCGAAACGTAAGGAGTACGGATTTAATGTGCCGTGGGTCATCTTGCTTGATCCAACCAGTGCCTGCAATATGAGATGTAAGGGATGCTGGGCAGCAAAATACGGTCATAATCTCCGGCTTTCATATGAAGAAATGGAGAAAGTCATTGTTGAGGCTAAGGAATTGGGTATCAGGTTCTTCATCTATACCGGCGGCGAACCGTTGCTGCGCAAGGACGATATCCTGCGTCTTTGTGCTGAACATGATGATTGTTATTTCCTGGCTTTTACTAATGGTACCTTGGTCACAGCGAATTTCTGCCAAGATATGCTGGAGGTCGGCAATTTGTCACTGGCTCTGAGCCTTGAAGGTTTTGAGAAAGACAATGATGCGAGACGTGGTAAAGGGGCCTTTCAGCGGACTCTTGAGGCGATGGATTTGCTGAAACATCATAAACTGCTGTTTGGCGCGTCGGTTTGTTACACGAGGAAAAATTTGGAGATGGTTACGTCTGATGATTTTATCGACTTGCTTGTGCAGAAAGGCTGCCGCTATAGCTGGTATTTCCACTATATGCCGATGGGCAGCGGTGCTGTCAAAGACCTGATGCCTACGGCTAAGCAGCGTGAATATATCTATCATCGGTTGAGAGAGATTAGGGCTGCTGAAGGTGGTAAACCTATTTTTGCGATCGATTTCCAAAATGATGGCGAGTACATTGGCGGCTGTATTGCAGGGGGCAGGGATTATTTGCATATCAATGCCAATGGCGACGTTGAACCTTGCGTCTTTGTCCACTATTCGCAGGCTAATATCAAGAAAGACAGCTTGCTCGAAGCTTTGCAGCAGCCTCTATTCCTGGCTTACAGGGATAACCAGCCTTTCAACAGCAATCATCTGCAGCCTTGTCCAATGCTGGAGAATCCGGAATTTCTGCAGCGTATGGTCGAAACAACCAAAGCCGTTTCTACTGATCTGGAGGCACAGGAGGACGTGAAGGATCTCTGTGCTAAATGCAGCGAATATGCCAAAGAGTGGAAACCTGTAGCTGAAAGGCTGTGGGAGCAGTCGCATAACTGCTGATTTGACAACTACACATTGGGCAGGAACTTCATGCTTGGGTATGAATATAATTTCTAAATATTGGCGAAGGTGAAACAAAAAAGCAGAAAGGCTGTTCCCACCGGAACAGCCTTTCTGCTCTCTTAAGTTAATATTGTCATCCCGACTAAGTGGAGGGATCTAAGGGTTTCGCATGTTGCCTCCAGATTTAGCGGCTGCGCTCGAAATGACGAGATGAAATGCAGATTATTATGTTATAGTTATTAAAAGATAGCAGAAGTGAGTAATATAATGAGGTAATAATGATGATCATTAGTGCAAGCAGACGCACCGATATACCGGCGTTCTATTCCAAATGGTTTTTTAAGCGGCTTGAGGCGGGGTATTGTACGGTTGTGAATCCTTTTAACAGCAAACAGGTTTCCTATGTGGCGCTGACACCGGCTGAGGTAGATGTGTTTGTGTTCTGGACCAAGAATGCGAAGCCGATGCTGCCTTGCTTAACGCTATTGAATCAGCAAAATTTTCGGTATTATTTCCAATATACTATAACGGGTTATCCAAAGGCTTTGGAGAAGAATGTGCCGAACCTTGAAGAATCTTTAGCGACTTTCAGCAAGCTGTCAGAACAGATAGGCGCGGAAAAAGTTATCTGGCGTTATGATCCCATTTGTCTGACCACTATTACTGATGTCGCTTATCATCTGTAGCAGTTTCGGACTATTGCCGAGTCGCTTCGAGGTAAGACGAAGCGGGTAATAATCAGCATCGTCGATAACTACAAAAAAGCACAGTACAATTTCAGGCAGCTGGCTGATTTGGGTATGAAGGTACAAACCGAATTTGATGTGCATGATATAGGATATTTAATGCAAGCGCTTGCCAATATTGCGCACAGCAACAATATGGAAATCTTCAGTTGTGCGGAAACGTTGGACTTGGCGCCTTATGGTATTAATGCAGGGAAATGCATAGATGATGAGTACATAAGGAGCGTTTTCAGCATTGAAGTTACTTCGCAAAAAGACAAAGGCCAGCGCCCGGAATGCGGCTGCGTGCAAAGCAAGGATATAGGGGTTTATGATACCTGCCTGCATGGCTGCGCGTACTGCTATGCTGGGACAATGGCTGCGGCACTTAAGAATATTAAACTGCATGACGATGCTTCGCCCTCGCTCATAGGATTTCATGATACAATCAATAATCAAGACAGAAGAATTCAAGGCAAACTTTTTTGAGAATTTGGAACTTGTGAGATTTCATTGTTGATGTTATACTATGTCTGAAATATATTTTGTACACAAAATATCTCTACAAAGGATAATACAGATGCTGCAGATTTTTGATAGTATTTGTCTGCTTCTTGCCAAAGCAGAGCAGAAACACCACAATTACACCAAAAAAATATTGCTAAGTGCAGGCCTGAATATTACGCCTGGTCAAATGGCCGTATTATATACTTTATATAATGGTGACGGCATTACAATTACAGAACTAAGCAAAAGGTGTTATATGGATAATTCCACTTTGACAGGGGTTATCGACCGCCTGGAGAAAGCTGGTTTAGTGGTGAGGGGTGAGCACGCGGAAGACCGTCGTCAACTGGTTATCGGTCTTACGGAAAATGCCCAAGGCATGAAACCACAGATTCATGATGTCATGAACAGTATTAGTAAAGATATGCTGGCTGACTGTACAGAAGAAGAGATTGCTGCTTTTCGAAAGGTGCTTTTAAATATTTTCGATAAGCTATAGACGTTTTTTTAATAAAATACTTTGCGCACAAAATATTTGTATAAAAATTAAATAGCAGGAGAGATTATTATGTTAAAGCAAATCACAGAATGGAAAAGCGTCAGAAAGTTTGCGAACCAGTCAGTAGAGGAAGAGAAAATTTTAGATGTCATGAATGCAGGGCGGAGAGCGCCATCTTGGAAAAACATCCAGCCTTGGCGTTTTATTGCCGTTACGGGAGAGGCCGATAAGGCGAAGTTGGCCGAAGGTTTCTCCATGGGCGTCCTGATCAAAAAAGCGCCGGCAGCTATTATGTGTGTCGGCAATTTAGCGGCCTGGGAACGCACCCACCAAAGGGATCGTTTAAGGGAATTGATGTCTAATTCCGGCGTTACCATGTCCAACGAGGATATCGACAAAACATTCCTTAACAACCAGATAGCCCAAGCTCTTGCCAATACATCTTCTTCCTTGATGGCACGTACTTTTGAAAATATGGGAATTGCTTATGGTTTTATGATCTTAGAAGCAATGAATCAAGGGCTTGGCGCCTGCATTGTAGGAGAGATCGACAACGAATTGTCCGGCGTGGATAGTGCGAAATATGGTGAAATCAAATCCCATTTCCACTTAGCTGCTTCCGAAATTATTACGGCAGCAATTATCATCGGATATCCTGCCAAGGATTTACCGGTCAGCCCACGCAAGAGCGAAAGCGATATTTGCCAAATATGGTGCTAAAAATATTTGACTGCTTTTAGCCAGTTGTGCGGCCAAAGGGGAGAATCCCCTTTGGCCGCATTCTTTTTTGTCTGTAATCTTACGAGCTTATATTGAGAATAACTTTCGTATAAATGGGGATGTTCATATGACGGCAGTTGACACTTCCAGGACCTCGGTGTTCGTAGACATAGAGTTGACGAAGTCAAGTTAAGATTTATTAATTACAAGTGCTTGCAATAAGTATTAACATTTTGAATTCAAACGGTGGATTTTACAATTTTTCGCAATAGGCGTATCATAGAAGGGAATACTGTATAGCTGTTTATTTAATCAGCGGTAAAGGAGAGACAAGAATGACTGCTAAAAAAAGAATTGTTGGTGTTATTGGTATAGGGCACGTGGGAGCTCATGTTGCCTTTAATCTTGGCATGATGGGGATTGCAGACGAAGTTTTGCTGTGCGATAAAAATGAAAGCAAGATTATCAGCGAACGTCAGGATTTGATGGATGCTGTCAAATTCATGCCGCATCGTGTGGAATACAAGCTGGCGAAATATGAGGAACTTAAAGATTGTGATGTCATAGTCAACAGTACTGGTAATATTGCCCTCTGCGCTACCGGAAATCGTGACGATGAAATGAATTTTACCGCAGTGCAGGTTGTTGATTATATTCCTAAGGTTATGGCTGGCGGCTTTCATGGTATTATTCTTAATATAACGAATCCTTGTGATGTCATTACTTATCTTATTGCCAAGAAGAGTGGTTTGCCGGCAGGACACGTCCTGGGAACTGGCACGGGGCTTGATACCTCACGTCTTGTCAGCGCAATTGCTCAGCAGACAGGGTTGGAACATCATTCCTTCAATGCTTATATGATAGGAGAGCACGGCAACGCACAAATGGTTCCTTGGTCATTGATGCAGTTCGGCGGCAAATCCCTGGCTGATTTGCAAAATGACCCGCGTTTTGTCTTTGACAAAGAAGAGATCAAAAACAAAACGATCAAAGGCGGCTGGGTTACTTATCAAGGCAAGCAATGCACGGAGTACGGAATTGCTTCCACAGCTGCGTCGATGGTTGGCGTTATTTTGCATGATGAGCACAAAATTATGCCTGCCAGTGTGCCATTCGATGGTGAATACGGTGAAACCGGCATTTTCTGCGGCTGCCCGGCAGTGCTTGGTGCTAATGGGGTAGAGCAGGTCATGGAATACAATCTGCCTGCAGATGAAAAAGCGGAGTTCAAAAAATGCTGTGATACTATCCGCGCTAATATTGCCAAAGCAGAGAAACTGCTTGGCTAATAACTATTAAACAGGTGAATTAAAGAAAATGGACCAAAGGAAAAATCCTTTGGTCCATTTTGCTATTATGTAATTTTATCAGGTGTCTTTATTACTTCCAGAATAATATTTCTGGGTCTCTTTTGAGAACAGCAGGAGATATCTTGGAAGGGTGACCAATGATTATTGGTGCAACGGCAATATAGTCTTTGGGAATACCGAGTTGTTCTTTGAGTTCTGGCATGTTGAGCGACATTTGCGCAAAGCCGATCCAGCAGCTGCCTAAACCAAGCTCATGAGCAGACAGCATGATATTTTGTGCTGCCAAGGCGCAGTCGCAGGCAGGGTTAGGTCCTTCCGGTTTGGCAAAAATTGTGAGCAGGACAGGAGCATGATAAAAAATATTATACTCCGGAGTGCTGAAAAGCTGGCGATAGCATTCAAGAAATGGTTTCTCAGAGATACTGGCGAGCAAATAGGTTTTAGTATCATCGGATATTTTTTGCATCAATTCCTTATCCTGAATCACGCCAAAAGACCAAGGTTGTACATTCATGGCACTTGGTGCCTGGATGCCGGCTTGGATCAATTTGTCGATGTCAGCTTTGTCGACGGCTTCCTCTGTATAAAAACGGACTGAATGGCGATTGTAAATTGCATCAATTAATTCCATCTGATCATCTCCTGGATTTTTTAAAATTTTAAGCAAGGTGTTTAGATAAGTCTATTTATTTAGCAGCCAAATATGATAATTCAGGTAAGCTGCAAAGCACATCCAACAAAAATAGGGAAGTAACAAATATACAGTTCTTTTTTTGACTAAAGCAAAGAGGCAAATGGTAATCAAACTGGCAACAAGCAAGATGATAATAATATAAAAACTGGCATGGAGAAAATGAAATTGGAAAAAGAGCGCAGACCAGGCAATATTAATAAATAATTGATAAGCAAATGCCGAGATTGCCAAAAATTTGCCTGTTTCTTCGTTGCTTGCCCAGACAATATACAAAGCAATAGCCATCAAAAAATGCAAAGCAGTCCAAACAGGTGATAAGAGCCAGTTCGGTGGAACGAGATCAGGTTTTATCAGCTGTGCGTACCAGGTATTGGTGGCAATGCGTGTAAAAAACGTGTTTGCTATGCTGGCACTGAAGCAGATGGCGAGGCTGACAACAAATTTCATGATTTTGTCCATCGAGAGATACCTCCTAAACGGAAAATACTGGGAATATTGAATTGGCAGCAATATCTTTCCCGTTAGTCACCACCATTATAACATGTACTCGCTAATGTTAATATAATCTTTAGGAAGTAGCTTGCGAGGTGCTGTTTGCTTATTCTTTTTTTGTGCTTTAAATTATTTTTTGCATTTTAGAGGAAACGCGGACAAAAAAGAGAAATATATGGCACATATGGGGAGTCTACGATAGTGGTTTGCATAGCAGGAGGAAATTTGTATGGCAAACAATACTGTTTTGGCAATTGCTATTTTTATTGCAGCCTATATCCTGATTATTTCAGAAAAAATCAACCGTATGGTCGTTGCGCTTTCAGGAGCTGTTATCATGATCATGCTTGGGATCATCAATCAGGAACAAGCCTTGTCCCATATCGACTTTAACACTATAGGGCTTCTTATAGGTATGATGATAACGGTTAATATTACGAGTGAAACAGGTATCTATAAGTTTATGGCTATCTGGGCGGCCAAAAAGGCGAAGGCTAGACCAATGCCGTTAATGTTTGCGTTGGCTTGTCTGACCGCTGTTTTTTCGGCTTTTCTTGATAACGTAACAACGGTGTTGCTGATAGTGCCCGTAACATTCGGTATTACTTCGCAGTTGAAGCTGGATGTCAAACCTTTCCTGGTTTGCCAGATTTTGGCATCAAATATCGGCGGCGCGGCAACCTTGATCGGTGATCCGCCGAACATAATGGTCAGCAGTGCGGCTGGATTTGATTTTATGGCTTTTATTATTAATCTGGCACCTGTCTGTATTTTTGTTTTCCTTATTTGTATGTTTATCCTCTATCTGCTGTACCGCAAAAAGCTGCATACTACGCCGGAACTGCAGGCAAAGGTGATGAAATTAAACGCCAAGAGTGAAATTCGTGACCCAGTATTGCTCAAAAAATGTCTTATTGTACTTGCCTGTACTATTTCCCTTTTTATGCTGCACTCGGTACTTCACCTAGCGACCGCGACTGTAGCTCTCGCAGGAGCGAGTACATTAATGCTGCTTACTTTTGCGAGTGATGCGGAAAAATTGATGGTTGTGTTCAGCCGTATTGAGTGGTTGTCCATCTTCTTTTTTGTAGGTCTTTTCATTATGGTTGGTTCTTTAATAGAGACTGGCGTTATTAATATAGTTGCCGCCAAGGCAATGCATTTTACCAATGGTGATGTCAAGTCGACCGCAGTACTCATACTTTGGCTGAGCGCTATTGCTTCTGCTTTTATTGATAATATACCGTTTGTTGCAACTTTGCTGCCCTTGATTCAGGAAATGGGACAAATGGGAATAAACAATCTCGCTCCTATTTATTGGTCATTGGCTCTGGGGGCTTGTCTGGGCGGCTGCGGCACGCTCATTGGTGCCAGTGCTAATGTTGTTGTCGCTTCTATGGCAGCTCAAAGAGGTAAGCCTATTTCATTTAATAAGTTTCTTTTTATGGCGTTTCCTTTAATGATTTTAGCAATCATTATAAGCAATCTCTATATTCTTTGGCGGTATTTCTAGTACGGAAAGCCAAAGACAACTAAGTCCTGCAACTGAAAGATAGTCTATATAAGCTTCTGGAGGTGTGATTAATGATAACACGACAACATTATATAGATAGCTTGATAGCATATCGTGACAAGCCAATCATCAAGATAACAGCAGGTATGCGGCGCTCAGGCAAATCAACTATCATGGCGTATTTTCATAACTATCTGGTGCAAGATGGTGTTCCCCAAAAAAATATAATAAGCATTAGTTTCGAAACGATGGAATTTGACGAAGCCGTGGGGGAGCAAGACTTATATGAACTTATAAAAAGCAAACAGCCGGTTCAGGGTAAATGTTATCTGTTGCTGGATGAAGTGCAAATGGTCAAAAACTGGGAAAAAGCAATTAGCAGACTGTATGAAGAAGATTCTTTCGATATTTACCTGACAGTCTCGAACTCTTTCCTGAAGGACTCTGATTGTGCAATTTCTCTAGCCGGTCGTTATGTTATGATCAATGTGCTGCCGTTGTCATTCCAGGAATATCTGCATTTTATCTTATGCCGGCGCCAGGAAGATGACCGCCAGTATAATTCTCTGCGCAGGATGTCAAGAAAGTTCATGAACCAGGGAGAGAACCTGGAATTGGATTTGAAACGTTATGTCAGATACGGCGGTTTACCGGCTATGCCGTTCATACCGCCACAAAGCCGTGTGGCTGAGGAATTTCTGGAGGGCGTGTATAACAGCGTTATCGTCAAGGATGTATTGATTAACGAAAACATCCGTGATCTTAATATTTTGCAAAAAATTGTTCGCTATCTGGCACAAAATACAGGCAAGATTATTTCCCCGGCAATTGTGAGCAGTTATCTGGACATCTATAACCCGAATGGAAATCACAAGGAAGATATCGCAGCTGATTATCTGCTGATGCTGGAAAAAGCTTATATTTTTTACAAGTTGTGCTGTTTTGATATTGCAAAGGGCACAATTCTTCCCAACTTAAATAAATATTATGTCGTTGATACAGGCATCCGTAATATGATTTTGTCTTTCTCCGATACCGGTAGGGGGCATAATCTGGAAACGATAGTCTATTTCGAGCTGCTGCGCCGAGGTTACCAGGTATTTTGCGGCCAATATGACGGCACAGAAATAGATTTCTATGCTGCCAGACAGGAGGAAAGAAAATGCTTTCAGGTTATTGCGAATCTCGACGACGCGGAAGCTGGTAAACAAAAAATCACTGCGCTGGCGAACCTTCCTGTTTCTTGCGAAAAAGTAGTTATTACCAAAGATAAAGGGTACAGAACAACTGACAAAGGAATAATTTTCCTTAATTATGCTGATTTTCTTTTGAATAGTGATTCGTAATATGTTAGATTAGAGGAAGCAGTGTTCGTAAGAAGAAAAAAGGAGGTAAAAATGCTTGAAAAAATAAGGAAGCAGCTTTCAACTATTCATGAGCAGAGCAAAGAAGCTTCGGCTGTCTTTAAATATATTGGGCCTGGTATACTCGTGACGGTTGGTTTCATAGATCCTGGCAATTGGGCGGTGAACCTGGCTGCCGGCGCTCATTATGGGTACAGTCTTTTGTGGGTCGTCACACTTTCTACTATTATGTTGATTCTCTTGCAGCATAACGCGGCACATCTTGGTATCGTTACCGGTGAGTGCCTGGCGGAGGCAGCCAGCAAATTTCTGAAACCTTGGCTGGCACGGTTCCTTCTCGGTACGGCAATGTTTGCGACTATTGCGACGGCTCTGGCGGAATTGTTGGGTGCGGCGATTGCGCTTAACATGTTATTTGAAATCCCAATTTTGCTGGGGGCAGTCATTACCGGCATCGTCTGTACGCTGATGCTGTGGACTAACGCTTACCGCAGATTGGAGATGTGGATCGCAGGGTTTGTGTCGGTGATTGCTTTTTCCTATCTGTTTGAACTTTCTCTGGTCCAGGTCGATTGGCCGCTGGCAGCAGTTAACTGGGTTATGCCTAGTTTGCCGGGCGGATCAATGCTGGTCGTGATGGGTATTTTGGGCGCTGTTATCATGCCGCATAATTTGTTTTTACACTCTGAAGTTATCCAAAGCCGCCAATGGAATCTAGAAGATCCAAAATTGATTGTTAAGCAGCTGCGCTACGAATTTCTGGATACTTTGTTTTCCATGAGTATTGGCTGGGCAATCAATAGCGCGATGATCTTGCTTGCAGCGGCGACTTTTTTTGTAACTGGCATGTCCGTTGATGAATTGCAGCAGGCGCAGGAGATGTTGGTGCCGCTTTTGGGCGCTAATGCCGCTAATGTTTTTGCTATAGCACTCTTATTTGCCGGATTTGCATCGACAACGACGGCCGGTATGGCTGGTGCCACAATATTCGCGGGTATGTTCCACGAACCCTATGATATGAAGGATATTCATTCCAGAATTGGCTTGATTCTTACGTATATACCGGCAGTGGTTATCTTGCTGTTTGTGGCAGATCCTTTCTTTGGGCTGATTTTGTCGCAGGCCCTTTTAAGCGTGCAGCTGCCATTTACTATATTCATGCAGATTTATTTGACTTCGTCGGAGCGCATCATGGGCAAATATGCTAATAAGCCATCGACGAGATTGACGCTGGTTGTCTTAGGCGTTATCGTCACTCTGCTGAATTTGTTTTTGATTTACGAATTGTGACCACCAAAGTGGTACAAAGGGGACTGTCCCCTTTGTACCACAACTAATAATTTTTTTTGGCAATTCAAGTTGCATTTTTTAGCTTAATTGGTTACAATGCATAGTGTATTAAAAATATACTCCGGCGGCCTTTTATGGTCCCGGGGTTTTGTTTTGAACTATAAGGATATCAGAAAAGGGGAAAAGTTATTACATTAGGTAAGCAGATTTATAATGTCAAAAGAAACAGTGAAAAGAAAAGATTTGTTGTTTTTGTTTTGCGTACATTAGTTAAACGCAAACAAATGGCAGCATTAACCAAATTTTTTGATGAAACAAAGATTAAAAAAGAAATTGTCAAAGCAAAACCGTATTTTTTTGAACAGGCAACAAGACAATTTTTTTACAAGGGTTCTCAATTTGATGAACGTGTAAAATTAATAAAAGAAAACATGGATTTTCTAACAGAAACTTTTTCTGAGGATAGTCTTCGCCATATTTATGTAGATGGCAGTGGTATAGAATTATGGAGCGAGGAATATCTTGGGAAAAAACTTTCTTTTCAGCTTAAATTTAGCGGTGGGCAACAAAAAGAGGGAACTTTATCAATTATACTGAAATGGGATAAGACTTATCTTTACCAAATGATGTTCTGGATAGCCAAAGATATGAAGACGGATCAATATGACCTTTTTATAGGGGCTATGCAGGGGCCGAATGTTGATAATGCCAATGAAATAATCAAAGTTCTCACAAAACAGTTTTTCGGTTATCGAACCAAAAATTTAATACTTTATGCAACAAGGGCTTTTGCCAGAGCTATTGGCGTAACAAGAATTTATGCCGTTACCAATGAAGGATATTATGCCAATAACCATATACGCATAGATAGAAAATTAAAAACTTCTTTCAACGATTTTTGGGCGGAGACAGGCGGCACACCTTGCGAAGATAAACGTTTTTACGAACTGCCGCTTACGGAATATAGAAAAACATTAGAAGAAGTCAAAACTCACAAACGCAATCTATACCGGAAACGTTTTGAGGTTTTGGATAGAATTGATCTGGCAATACATAATGCTATTAAGAAATGTTTACGCGCAAAATAAAAAAGTATCTCAGAGGCGAGAATAATTTATTCAGCCTTTGAGATACTTTTTTATATTAAAAGGAAATGCTGATAAAATAGCGAATTATATTGGAATATTATAGATTGCAGTTCAGCTGGGAGGTTATCAAATGAAGAAGGTATTATTAATATTTTCACTGTTAATGATTTTTATGAGTTGCAATATTGCACTGGCTGAAGAGCAGCAGACGACCAAACTTCAATCGTCAGCATCGGGCTGGTATTACAATAATGTTATTTTTACCAGAGGTCAGTTTACAGAGATCGGCAAGGACAATGTCAGAGTTGAAGGAGATGGCGGTTACCGCGATATAGTGCTGAACATTTCGGCAACTACCCATATAGTTAATGCTGAGGACGGGACGCCGGTCCTTTTTAGTTCTCTGCAGAAAGGCGGATCTGTAACAGCTTATTACGGACCGGGCGTTAGCAAAAGTATGCCTCCGCAGGGTAATGCCTTTGCGTTGGTTGTCGGCACACCGACTCAAGGCAATTCTGCAGGTATCTATATGAAGGCTGGCAGCGTGCAGAAGGTTGATGACGATAGAATCAAGGTTCTATCTTCTAACGGCGATAGATTAATAACTATCACTAGTGAAGTGTTTCCCAACCTGAACTCTATCAAGGAGGGTTCCGATTTGCTTGTCTGGTATGAAATGATGACCATGAGCCTGCCGGGGCAGGCAGCCGCGACTAAGGCTGTACTGCTTCCTGCGACGATTAAGGTCTATCTTGGCGCGGAAGTTGTTGTGGTCAATGGCAAAGAGGTTGTCTTAGGAGGAAAAGAAGGCATTGTCAAAAAAGATATGGTTGTCTTTCTGCCTATTAGAAAGATAGCAGAAGCTTTGGGCTACAATATTATTTGGCATACAGAACAACAACAGATTGAATTGAAAGACGGTACCAATACAGTGGCGGCATGCAAAATAGGCAGCAACAGCTATCAGAAAGGGCAGTCGGTTGTTGGGCTTGCAAAAGTGCCGGAACTTATTAACGGTAAAATGTTTGTGCCGCTGAATTTTTTCACTGATGTGCTAAGCGTTAAGGTAGATGTGAGCTATAGACCTGTCTGAAGATAAAACTACAGGAGATGCAAAATGAAGAAAATTACGATAGGTTTGGTTCAGATGGCTTCGCTGTGTGGTGATATTGAATATAACCTAAAAAAAATAGAGGGGTTTGTTCGTCAGGCAGCTGCCAAACAAACTGACATCATCTGTTTTCCTGAGCTTTCGCTTACAGGGTATTGTCTGGAAAAAGATTGGACGGCGCAAGAGTCAAAGATCAAAGAAGCAGTTAAAGAATTGCTTAATCTTTCCATGCAGCTGAAAATCGTAATAATGGTCGGCATGGTTGAAGTGTCAGACAGCAGCGACGCATACATAAGTCAGCTGATATGTTTGGAGGACGGAAGTTGTAAAAATTACCGCAAAACTCATCTTGGTCAACGAGAAAAGAAGGTTTTTGCTGCGGGCAACAGACTTCCTGTTTTTAAATTGGAAGCTGGCTTGAACATTGGCGTGGAGTTATGCTATGACACACATTTCCCTGAGGTTACAGGCAAGCTTTCGCAAATGGGTGCGCAGATAGTATTTGCACCGCATGCAGTGCCGCTCGTTTCGGCAGGTAGCCGTGAGGAAATTTGGGGAAAATATATACCAGCGCGTGCTTATGACAATCGAGTTTATTTCGCCTGCTGCAATCAGCTGGGCGGCAATGGCAGGGGCAGCGAATTTGCCGGGGGCTGTGTCGTTTACGGTCCGGACGGAAGCGTTATTGCCAAAGATTTTTCCAATCAGGAGGGGTTACTTACCACTAAACTTTCTTTAACGGGTTTAGAGCGTTATCGAAATCAAGGTAAAGGAAAGATGGGTGCACGGTTTTTCCTGCAGGATAGGAGACCAGAGTTGTATTAGAAAAAATAGCTGGCTAAAATAAGAAAACGAAATCAGCCAAAAGTGCTTTTTCTCATAGTGAGAAAAAGCACTTTTTTTGTGCAGTATTCAAAAAAGGTAAAAAACACGCAAAAACGGTAAAATACTAGGAAATATGGAAGGAAGAATTTTTATCGATGTCGAAAGTTGCAAAAAGTATACTACACCTTCAGACCTGCCCAAAGCTGGGAAAGGGTCTTTTGGATAATTTTAAGGTTTCTATGAGAAAATCTTACCAAACGGTGGTGAATCATGGTCAAGAGAATTTTTATATGTATAGTTGCAATAACTTTATTTTGTGCTTCCAGTGTTTCGGCAGCGGCAGCTAATCCTTTTGCTGATGTACCGAAAGGCCACTGGGCTTATGCTGCTTTGGCAAAACTGGAACAAGGCGGTGTTTTGCCGAACGGAAAAGAGTATGACGGCAGCAAAATAATCACGCGCTATGAAATGGCTCAATTGGTTGGTACAGCACTAGCCAATAAGGATAAGTACAGCGCAGACATTCAACAACATATTTTACCAAAACTGACGGATGAGTTTGCTGATGAACTGAATAATTTAGGCGTGCGGATTGCCAAACTGGAAGCTGCCAGTGATAATATCAATCTCAATGGGCAGATACGATGGCATTACGTCGATAACGATCGGAGTGAACATGCCGGCAGTTATGCGCATCAGCTACGTTCCCGCATTTACATTAACGGCAAAGTTAATAAAACCTGGGACTATCATGCTATGCTGGAAAACAAGCAAGATTTGCGTACGAATGCTGAAGAGGGCAAAACTGGTTTTGAACGTGCTTATGTAACCGGTCCGCTAGGCGGTGCGAAAGTTAAGGCTGGCGTTTTCGGCAATCTGATGGCAGAGGGTAATATTTATGATACAAGTTTTGATGGCATTAAATTTGAATTCGGCGATATTATAAAATACAGTCTTCTCTATGGTGAGGCTGATATTGCGCGCGACAATAAGATGTTTGTAGCGGCAGCTTCTTACAAAGATTATGACTATGATGCCGCGGTGGGTTATCATAGGATTAATTACGATGAAGGAAAGCCTTCTGCTAATACTATCTGGAGTGGCGGTGCTAATTACGACTTTGGCAATTACTCTTTGGGAGCTATGTATCTGAGGGCGAGTGAGAAAGATGCCAAGGGTGACCGCGATGGTTATGTGTTGACGCTGACTCACGGCAGGCTGAAAGAATGGCGTGCCAATACATATGAAATTTATGCCAAATACTACGATCAGTCTGCTACCACCTATTTGGCTCATACGATGAACGGCTTGGCAGGTTATATGGACGGTTTTAAAGGTTACAGCGTGGGAGTAAATTATGCAGTGGCGGAAAACATTGTGTTTGGTTTGGAGTATTACGATCTGAAGGATAAGATAACAGATGAAAAGAACAGAACGATTTGGATGCAGTTTGTTTTTGACTTTAGTACGGATTAAGAGGCGATAAATGTGGGAATATATGAAAAAATAATTAACAGAGAAGCAAATATAGCAGTTGTTGGACTCGGATATGTGGGACTGCCGATAGCGGTTGCTTTTGCCGATAAGGCAAACACTATTGGTTTTGATACTAATGCGGAGAAAATTTCTAGTTATAAAAGCGGTATTGATCTGACCAATGAAGTTGGAGATGAAAAAATAAAGGAAACGCCTTTGCAATTTACTACGGAAGAAAAAGACTTACAGAATGCTGATTTTATTATTGTCGCGGTACCAACACCGGTCAATGGTGATGAAACACCTGATTTGAACCCAGTTGTTAGCGCGAGCAGTATTGTCGGCAGAAATCTGACTAAGAATACTATCGTCGTCTTTGAATCGACTGTTTATCCGGGTGTGACAGAAGACATCTGCATACCGATTTTGGAAAAGGAGTCTGGCCTGCAATGCGGCACAGATTTCAAAATTGGCTATTCACCGGAAAGAATCAATCCTGGTGATAAAGTGCACCGTTTGGAAAACATCACGAAAATTGTTTCAGGGATGGATGAAGCAACATTGGAAGAAATTGCTGCGGTCTATGAACTGATTATCAAAGCTGGGGTTTATAAGGCGGAAAGTATTAAGGTTGCCGAAGCGGCGAAACTAGTGGAAAATTCACAGCGCGATATCAATATTGCTTTTATGAACGAATTCGCGATGGTTTGTGAATTGATGGGTATCAACACAAAAAGCGTTATCGACGCGATGAATACGAAGTGGAATGCACTAGGCTTTTTTCCTGGGTTGGTAGGCGGACACTGCATAGGTGTCGATCCCTATTATTTTATCTACAAGGCCAAAATGCTGGGTTATCATTCCCAGATTATTGCAGCCGGCAGAAAAATCAACAACAGTATGGGTAATTTTGTAGCAGATGCAGTAATCAAAAGTTTGATCCAGGCTGATCAAAATGTCCGCCATGCTAATATCTACGTTTTTGGCATTACTTTTAAAGAAGATTGTGCGGATATTCGTAATTCCCGGGCTTTTGATGTTTTGAAAAGATTGGCGGAATATGATATTCATCCAAAGGTTGTTGACCACGTTGCTGATAAGCAGGCAGCAAAAAATGAATTTGGTATTGACCTCGTCAGGATGGAGGAAGTGCAGAATGCGGATTGTCTGATTTTCCTGGTTGCCCATAAACAATTCAAGGAAATGTCTTTGGCAGAGGTGGATTCTTTGTATAATTTACAACTGCCACGTGAAAAAAGGGTAATTATTGATGTGAAAAGCATTTTTGCGGCAAATGCCTTTAAAAATAACGGGTATATCTATTGGAATCTTTAATTGGGAGGGTTGCGGCGGATGAAAAGTAAAAGAACGCTGATTTACTTGGCTGTGGGTGCTGCAGCATTAGTAATGATCATGTATATTTTTGTATCTTTGTTTTCTTCGAGCCCTTTGGGTCAGGGCAGAAATATTAATGCAAATTTATCGTCTTTATATAATGCTGAAGCCGAAATCAAAGCAGCAAAAGCAAATTTGCGCAATAAACCTGCCAAAGCCCAGCTCATGACCAGTATGAATTTGGCTTCTAATGGTATTGCTATAACCTTCGACGGTCTTGCGGATATTGCTACGACCAGACAGATTTTGGACTTATTGCAACGGTATGACATCAAGGCCGCTTTTTTCGTTGAGGGTATGCGCGCAGCTGAGGAGCCTGAGCTCATTGCGGAGATTATCAAAGCTGGACATAAAGTTGAAAACTATTCATTGTCGGGGCGGAGATTTTTAGAGAAAATGCCGCAGGACGAACTGATAAAAGATTTATGCACTGCTCAGAAAATCATTAAGGTGACAAGCAATACTTCACCTCTGTTCTTGAAGACTGAGGAAACTGCTTATACTGATAACTTGCTGCAGGTTGTCAGGGCCTGTGGTTTGACTGCCGCAGTAAAAACGGACAGGGTGTTAAATGCTAGCAGTTTGGTAAGCTATGACGCAGCAGTTGGTTATGTAAGAAATATTAAAAAAGGCAGCATCGTTTCTTTCCAACTGGAACGGCCTAAGGGAGAAAAGCCGCCAGCGGCAAAGATAGAAGAGCAGGTACCTGCAAAAGATAAGCAGCCGGGTTTGAAAGAACTGAATAAGGAGTCTCTCAAGGACAATGAACAACCGAAAATCGTCAAAACTGTCGAATTGTTTTTTAAAGCATGCAAGAATGAGCAAGTGCATACGGTATTGCTTGCAGTGCCAAAACAGAAGTTGGCAGCAGCAAATTCCTGGCAGGCGCATTTATGGGCTAACCTTGCTTTGTTAAAGGATAAGGCTGGCGAGGTTCTCGGCTGCAAAACGGCTTATGCCGCAGCGCCTGCTCAGAAAGACTTGGAAGCTTTACGTGCTCAAAATAAGGGGAAACTAAGGCAGGAGATAAAAAGCATTCATACTACTGAAAAGGCGTTGAATTACAGCTTTGCAGGTATTTCTAATGAAGCCGCCCTTGATGCCGTATTGAATACGTTGGATATGCTGCACGGTAAAGCTACTTTTTTTGTCACAGATAAAGATATTAGGAAGTATCCTGGTGCAATCAGCAAAATAATTAATTCGGGTAATGAAATCGGCATCGGTATCGGCTTGGATGCGGGCGACAATTTCTACACGGAAGCAGCGGAAATTTTGCGCTGTGATGAATTACTGCGGGCTAAGTTCGGTATTACTACCGACATCGTCAAGCAATTATGGGGAGTAGTACCGCAGGAAACGATGGAAGCGGCTTCCGCGACCGGCAAATATCTGGTAGGACAGGTCTATACGATTGCCAAAAAACAGCATAAGGATTACACTTCCGCACAGGCTATCAGGGAAGAGCTTTTTCCTAAAGGCATTATTTCTTTTGGTATCGGGCAGCAGATTTTCTTCCGCCTGGACCTGTACTCTGATCCTTTAATGTGCAGTAAGCTGCTAGAAGAATTTCAGAAAACGTTGGTAGATAATATTGCATATGCTACCTTAAATGATAATCCAGCAATCAATCCGCAGAATGACTCAAGTTATAGTTTGAAAACTGTAGGAGAAATATTGCATAATGAGCGTTACACCTATGAATATCCTGTGCCGGAGACAAATGTTCCTGAGCGCTTAAAAAGCGATTTCAGGAAGCTGCATGTTAATAAGGATAACTTTATCGAAATGGTCAATACTCGTTATATAGGAACAGATTGGGTCAACGACGTGCATAAGGCACTCGGTTTTTCCAGGCAGGAAATAAAACGTCTGGATACCAGCGGTGTCATCCATACTAACGATAATGTCGTCTTTTTTACCTTTGATGACTGGGGCGGTGATGCGCCTATTAACAATATTTTGTATGTCTTAAAGAAACACAATGTGCCTGCTACCTTTTTTATCAGGAGCAATAAGGTGCAGAATCACCCAAACCTTTTGCGTATGATAGCAGCCAGCGGACATGAAATAGGCTCACATACTGATCAGCATCAACTGATGGCTATGTATGATAAAAATACCAAAAAATATGTGCCGACTCAAACACGAGAAGAATACATGCAGGATTTAAAGACCTGTTATGATAAATTGGTGAGCATAGTCGGTGATGTCCAAATTGACGGACACTATTCCTTGACGAGATATTTCCGGCCGCCGGCATTGGCAGTTAGCAAGATGGGGCTGGAATGTGTTTTTGCCAGCGGTTATGAGTATATTGTTTCCGGCTACAGCCCAGGCGATTATCAGGCTAACAGTGCTATGCAGGTCAGACATACGATAGAGGAAGACCTTTATACAGATGATGGCAAAGTTAACAAAGGTACCATTTTTGTTCTGCATATGGGCGATAAGAATGGCAAGCTGACGGCAGAGGCTCTTGATTCTTTGCTGACAAAAAACGAACAAAAAGATGATGCTGATCCCAGCAAGTTTAAGGCTGGCAGACTATCAGATTATTTGCGTGATGGCTATGACCAGGGCAATCCGAAAAAAAGTTTAAGGCTTGAGACAGAGAGAAGAGCGGTACCATGACAACAAAATAGATAACCATGGCAGGTATACTATGAAGAATCTATTCAATAACAAAAAAATAAAAGATGTGTTGCTGGCTATTAAACCTGACCGTAGGCTGCTGTCCAAAGTGCCAGATGAGGAAGGACTGCGGGTCAACAAGGAAAGGCGTGGTTTTGATTCGTCTAATGGCGCATATGACATTAAGACCTTAATGGATCAGGAGCACAGCGGAACGCGCTATCTGATCGATTATGATGTTGCTGTCCAATATTTCAATGCAGACAGAAAGAAAATGTATTGTCAGGCTGTCGGCAAGGACATTTCATCGACAGGTATGTTGTTGGAAATTGCGGCGGCAGATGCCGAAACTCTCGACCGCGCTAAAGCGATGGAGCTTTCTTTTGAAATCATTGAAGGGACGATGCCGGAAGGCTACGAAATGTCGGTGAATATAGGTGCGGAGGTCGTCCGCTGGCAGGAAGGTGAAGATGGCAAAATCCTTTGCGGTGTCCGCTTTAATGAAACTTTGGCGCAGTATGCCGGCAAAAAGAAGGGCAGGTATATTTCTGCAGTTTCTTTTGCGTTACTGCTGATGATTGCTGCTTTCATCATTTTGATGCGCAGCGAAAGCGTCATCTATTTCAAATTCAACAAAAGCCTTTATCTGTATAGCATCATAGCAGCTGCTTTCTTGCTGACGAGATATTTGTTTGGTGCTCTTTACAGGACAGTGCCAATTAAGGAAGATTTTACTCCCGGCGTGACTATTATTATTCCTTGTTTCAATGAAGAGGAATGGATTAACAGAACGATTTTAAGCTGCATCAATCAATCTTATCCGTCAGAAAAGCTGGAGGTTATCATTGTCGATGACGGTTCAACAGACCAATCAGTAGCTAAAATCAAGGAAACCATTGACAGCATTGCTGAAACTGTTGGTGAGAAAGTGCGGGAACGGCTGTTTTTTCTGGTGCAGGAGCAGAATGCCGGCAAGCGGGAAGCGCTGGTAAGGGGTGCCATGGCAGCTAAACATGAACTGGTTGTTTTCGTCGATTCTGACAGTTTCGTTGATCCTTTTGCTATCTATAATCTTGTGCAGCCGTTCCAGGATGCCAACATGGGCGGGGTATCTGGACGAACTGATGTTGCCAATACCTATACCAATGTTTTGACTAAGATGCAGGCTGTCCGTTATTATATTGCTTTTCGCATCATGAAGGCGGCCGAGGGTTATTTTGATGCGGTTACCTGCTTGTCTGGACCGCTTTCCTGCTATCGCAAGGAGCTTGTCTTGCAGCATAAGGAGGCTTGGTTAAACCAAAAATTCTTAGGCCAGAAGGCAACCTTCGGTGACGACCGCAGCTTGACGAACTTTATCCTGCGTGAGCATAGGACAGGTTATCAGGACACGGCTGTCTGCTCCACGATAGTGCCTAATACTTATGGCATGTTCCTCAAACAGCAGATGCGCTGGAAACGTTCCTGGCTGCGGGAATCACTGATTGCGGCTAAGTTCATGTGGAAAAAAGAACCTTTTATGGCGCTTTCGTTTTATATGGGACTGTTGGTGCCGGTAGCAGCGCCTATTGTTGTCTTATACAATTTGGTCTATATACCGGCAGTTTACAGGGTTTTTCCAACGACTTTCCTGGTCGGCTTGCTGATGATGGCACTGATGATGAGTATGGCACAGCTATTTCTGCGGAAGAGTTCGACTTGGATTTTTGGCATATGGTTTTGCCTTTATTATGAAGCCGTCTTGCTGTGGCAGATGCCGATTGCCTGGTTTACTTTCTGGAAGTCAGAATGGGGAACCAGAATGACGCCAGCTGATAGTGCAGCACTAGAAAAGAAGAAAAGTGGGAAATGACGTAGATGATTAGTGCGGATGATAAATATACAACAAAAAAGAATAGCAGAAAGCGAAGGCGTGTTATCCTGCAGCTGGTAATACTGGCAGCTATTGTTGCTGTTTTTTATCTTACTTTATTCGCTGTTGGTAAGTACAAACCTTATGATCCGACTGCAATTAACATGGCGCAGGACAAAGGTTTTATTGCTTTGTCCTATTTCGGTGTTGATCGCGTCGGTGTTCAGCCGTTGATCAGTGAAGACCGTCTGGCAGAACATTTGGCAGCATTACGCAAACAAGGCTATGTGACGATCACACAAAAGGATATTGTTGATTTTTATAAAGATGGTAAGCCTTTGCCTGCCAGGGCTTTATTCCTGATGTTTGAAGACGGACGTCGCGACACGGCTATTTTTTCCACGGCTAAATTAGAGAAGTTCAATTATAAAGCGACAATGGCAACCTACCCGGAAAAATTTGCTCAGAAAGACACTAAGTTTTTGAAACCGCGGGAACTCAGGGGTCTTGTCGATACAACCTTTTGGGAGTTGGGTACTAATGGTTACCGTCTTTCCTTCATCAATGTTTTTGACCGCTATGATAATTATCTTGGGGAATTAACGCCGCTGGAATATGCGATGATTTCACCCTATCTGGGCCGACGGTATAATCATTATCTGATGGATTATATTCGTGATGAGTATGGTGTACCGAAAGAATCCTATGAAATGATGAAAAAGCGGATTGATTATGATTACCAGAAACTTCGTGATGACTATCGGGAAGGTCTTGGCAGCGTGCCGCCATTGCATGTCCTGATGCATGCGAACACGGGCAGCTTCGGCAATAATGACCGCGTCAGCGCAGTCAATGAAAAATGGATCAAAGAACTTTTCAGCATGAACTTCAACCGCGAAGGCTATGCTCTGAATGACCGTAAAAGCAGCATTTATGATTTGACACGTATGCAGCCTCAGGCCTATTGGTATCCAAATCATTTGCTGATGCGTATCAAATATGATATTAATGAATATATTATTTTTAATCATGGGGATGAAGCCCGTTATAACCTCTGGGATGTTGAGGAAGGTGCCGCTGAGTTCCAACCGGAAAAGATCATTCTGACTTCGCTGCCGGAAAAACGCGGTTTGCTGTATTTAAAAAACAGCAAAGCATTTAAAAATCTTAATCTTTCAGTACTACTGACAGGTAATAAGCTCGGTACACAAAAAATCTATCTGCGTGCCGATCAGAAACTGGAGCGCTATCTTGCGGTGAATGTCAGCAGTAACATGCTTTTTATCACCGAAAAAACAAGCAGCGGCACTAAGAATCTTCTGAAACTTGATCTTGACCGCCATGATGGTAAAGAGAGGCTGTCCATAGCCGAGGATAAGCAAAATGCCGAAGTCAGGGAATTGGAAACTTTTGCCAAATATGCTAATTCGCCTGCCATGGCCAGACAGTATCTCAAACAAAGCAAGCAAAGGGAATCTGCCGATGCGGCGACGATTGAGCAGGGGGGAAAGGAATACATTCCTAACATCAGTGTGCACGCAAAAGGGAAACGTTTGCTTAATATTGTCCTAGAAGATAACCAACTTCAAGTTATAGTTGATGGTAAGGAAGCTTTCAACGGTACAATTACTGACGCTGCTGCCGGCGGTGTTGCTCTTGAAAGTGCCTGGGGTGGCTATGGCTGGAGTCAAAGAAACCTTGCCGATGATGTTTATGACGGTGTTTTTGAAAGTCTTGTCATCAAAGCAATGCCTGCCGATGGACAGGAGAAAATATTGTACAGCGATAAATTAAGCGGTTTTGAAGCATTTAAGTATCAAGTAAAAAAAGCCTGGAATTCGGTTGTCAATTGGTTTATAGTGCATTTATAAAAATGAGAGGTAACACAGCGTGAATAAGATGCTGAGGAATAGTTTGAAAATAATTTTACTGTCGTTATTGTTATTTTTGTTCGCCGGCTGCTATGGGGACAGTAAAGCTGATGTCAAGGCGGCTGAACAAACGAAAAACCAGCTTTCTGCCTGGACCGTTTACTGGGATATGGAAGATGGCAGCAAGGCTTTTAAAAGCGTTGAAAAGCGGGTCGATGAAGTATGTTTCTTTGGTGCCTATTTTAATGAAGATGGTAGTTTGTTTTTGCCTGAAGAATTGACTTTTGCCAAGCGGGCGGTGAAGAGAAAAAAACAACTGGTCGAGTACCTTACGGTCGTTAACGACAGGATGATTGCTGATGGTTGTAAGGAATACAAAAGCACGGATTTTCTCCGGGAGTTGTTGAATAATCCGGAAAGACGCAAGGAACATATCGAGGAAATCATAGACTTGGCACAAGCAGGACATTTTGATGGTGTGGAAATCGATTATGAAAGAATCTGGCGGGATTGCGAAATTAAGGACTCTTTTATTCCCTTCATCAAGGAACTCTATGCTGCATCTGCTGCCAAGAACTTGAAACTAAGGGTAGTGCTGGAGCCTGGCGCACCATTTAATGATATTGTGCTGCCGGCTGGACCGAAATATGTCGTGATGTTTTACAACCTTTTTGGGATGCACAGCGGACCGGGTCCAAAAGCCGATGCCATCTTTATTAAAAAGATCCTGGGTAAAATGGCTGATATGCCTGAACCAAAGGCAGTAGCCTTTGCTACCGGCGGCTGCCTGTGGAGCAGCGATGGTGAAAAGAGATTTCTTACGGAAAAAGAGGCTAGAGAGCTGCTGACACAATATAAGGCCGATGCCAAAAGGGATGAGACCAGCAAAGCTGTCAAGTTCAAATATCGCAAAGGAACTAAAGTCTATGAAGTTTGGTATGCCGATGCGGCTACCATTGATTACTGGATCAGCTTAGCGGAGGATGCCGGTATTCGTGATATCGCTATCTGGCGTTTAGGAAGCAATGTTACACTGCAAAAAATCAAGCGGCTTAGATAAAAATCTTAAAAAAATGAGCCAAAAGGGCGTTGCCCCTTTGGCTCATTTGGTATCTTAAAATAATATTTGTTTAAAAATTATCAGGGTCGAAGTGCCAGGCAATGCGCCTCATCAATTTTGCGGCACCTTTGCGGAAGGCTGATGTTTCATCTTTGGCATTACCGTCAGCAAACAGGTGGTTTGCGTAGAGCAGGCTGTTTTGCTCAACATCATAATATTTAATGTCGGCACTCAGCATAGCACGGTAAGCTGACTTGAAGAAGACCCGGTCATGCTGCAGTTCATCAAGGTTGAAATTCATGAAGCAGAGATAGTCGAGGTCTTGCTCTTTAGCAAATTTGAGCAGTATATCATCGGTAAGCTGATTATTATTTTGAATATTATTCATATCAAGAAATGCTCCGAAGTCCGCTTCCAGTTCTCCAAAGGCTTCATAGTTATATTTATCACCGGCAAAAAGGGAAGCAGTCTTATCCTCAACAATCCAGCTGATTTCATTGTCACTCAGTAAGTTGCCGTCATCAACGCGAATAATTCCGATTCTTGGACTGGAACTCTGCGCAAAACAGGCAACCGGTAAAATAAAAAGCAAACATAGTACAAAAGCGAATATTTTTCTCATCTGAACACTTCCTCAATTATTTTCTGCCGTAGGTAAGTCGGCTTTATTCTCATGACTATCCATTACCGTATGTTATAAATTATAGCGCAAAATCAATAAAAAACAATTGACATATTTTTGACAAATTCCACTTTTATTTTGCAGGGTATAGATTCTATGATAAAATGAGCTTACAAGATAGGTGTTGTCCTGTTTGCCGATGTGCAGGCAGCAGAAAATAAGAGAACTCACACGAAGAGGTGCCTATTGCGAAGGAACCTCTTTCTTCTTTTTGTGCGTGGTCAAAAGGGTTTCTTTTCGGGTATTAATGTGTTAGGAGGCAGGTAGTTGAATGGAATACTTTTATCGCGTGCTTACACAACTGGAAATATTTTCGGTAATGATTCTTTTGGGAGTTTTTGCTGTTAAAACTAACGCTATGAATGAAAAATCGTTAGGTGATTTGTCAAAATTGATTATGCGTTTGATCCTGCCTGTGATGATTTTTCATAAATCAATCAATGGTGCTACGAAAGACGATATGATGTCTTCTTTCGCAGAGGTGGTTTTGGCCTCTTTTTTTATGTTCGTGGTGCTGTTTACTGTTGGCTATTCATTGAAAAAGGCTTTTGCTCTCAAAGGCAATTATGGACGTGTTTATCAAGCGGCAACAATGTTTGGTAATGTAGGGTTTATCGGCATTCCTTTGATTCTGGGTATTTTACCGGAAAGAGGAATGCTCTATATGGCCCTTTTCTTCATTGTTGACCAAATTGTATTATGGAGTCTTGGCTTTTATATGACGCTGCCGGAAGAAAAACTGGCACATGCTTCCTTAAAATCTAATCTCAAAAATATTATGAGTCCGGCGATGATCGCTATCATGATTGCATTATTCTTCATCATGACGGAGTGGAAATTACCGGCAACTTTGAATAAAGCGCTTAGCGCTGTAGGAGCTGCAACAACACCTTTGTCGTTGATGTATATCGGCGGTAGTTTCTGTTATAGTAATGTAAGCCAATTTATAACCAGATTGGAGTATTATGCAATTGTTATCGGGAAGATGATTGTTGCACCGGTAGTAGTATTCATCGCTTTGAGGGCGGTGAATATACAGGAAGAAGTCGTTACTGTGATCACTACGCTGACAGGTGTACCCAGCATGGCGGCCATTGCGATGTTTGCGAGGACGAACGGTTCAGATGAGGATTGCGCGATTGGTGCTATCCTGATTACGACAATTTTAAGCTTGTTTACCTTGCCACTAGTGGCGTATATTACGAGCAACCTTTTGTCATAAAAAAGTCCAAAGAAAGAATACAAAGATGATTGTCGCATTAATGCGGACTTTTTGATTATTTATACATCTTTTACTGGACACTGCCAAATGTTGATGTTAAAATTATTTGGAATTTAAAAAAACTTAGGGGGACTGTAAATGAAAAACTGGATAAGGAAGATTGCTGGAGTTACGGCTCTGTGTGTGTTAGCAGCGGCAATGGCCGGTTGCGGCGGTACGAAAAAAGAATCCGCCCTTGATGCACTGAAGAAAAAAGGCACGATTGTTGTAGGTACTGCTACCGGTTACTATCCTTTTGAAATGGCTGACAAAAACGGTGAATTAGTCGGTTATGACATTGATGTTGCTAAGGCACTCGGCAAAGAACTCGGCGTAAAAGTAGAATTCCAAAACTATGCTTTCAGCGGTTTGATTCCTGCTTTGCAAGCAAAGAAAGTTGACCTTGTTATTGCTGGTATGACGATTACCGACAAACGCAAACAGGTAGTAGATTTTTCCGATTCTTATTTCACTTCCGGACAAGCAATGTTGGTTAACAAGAAATATCCGAATGTTACAAAATGGGAAGATCTTGATAAAGCCGGTAATGTAATTGCGGTTTCTATGGGCACTACAGCTGACCAGACTGCTACCAGAATGTTCAAGAATGCTGAAGTTAAAAAGTTTGAAGGTTCTGCTCTTGCAGGCCTGGAACTTTTGAATGGTAATGCTGTTGCTGTTATTCACGAAGTACCTTGGGTTGCTATTTATAACAAGATGCATACGGACACTACTTACGCGGTGCTTAAACCTTTTACCACTGAAGAACTTGGTATTGCCGTACCAAAAGGCAATCCAGAATTAGTGGCTGAAATAAATAAATTCGTCAAAAAATACAAAGCAAGCAAAGACTACAAGAAAACCTACGATTATTGGTTTGTTGACATGAAGTGGTGGGATATGGTTCCGGCCAAGAAATAAGCTTTGAATAGGAGATTTGCGCCGTGTATCAGTTGGATTTCAGTATTTTAAATGAATATATGCCAGCCATTATGGATGGCTTATTGATGACAATTAAGATTTCGATCCTGTCGATTATATTGGGTAGTCTTATGGGTGTTGGCGGTGCGCTCTGCCGTATTTCCAAGTCTTTTGTGCTGCGTACTATCGGTAATGTTTACGTAGAATGGATCAGAAATACGCCGCTCTTGATTCAGATTTTATTTATTTATTTTGGATTGGGCGTATTTTTCAACTTGACTCCAATGGTTTCTTCTGTGCTGGCATTATCTTTTTTCTCCGGTGCTTATATTACGGAGATCATCCGTGCTGGTATTCAATCAATTCACCGGGGGCAGCGTGAAGCAGCTCTTTCCATTGGCATGACAGATTGGCAGGTAATGCGCCTTATTGTTTTGCCGCAGGCGATTAAGAGAATTCTGCCGCCGCTGGCTGGTCAGTTCATTACGCTGATCAAGGACTCATCGCTTGTTTCGGTTATTGCAGTTACTGATCTAACTTATGTAGCTAAAAATATCGTTACAGTTACTTTCCGTGCTTTTGAAGTATGGCTGGCTATTGCCGCTTTCTATTTCATTCTGTCTTTTGGATTGTCGTTAGCTGTAAGGAAACTGGAAGAGAGGCTGGCAGAAAGTGATTGAACTGAAAAATATCTACAAAAATTATGGATCTTTGGAAGTTTTGAAGGATGTCTCTCTGCAGGTTGCCCAAGGGGAAGTCGTTGTCGTTATCGGACCCAGCGGATCTGGTAAAAGCACGCTGCTGCGGACAATCAACGGTTTGGAGACAGTTCAAAAAGGTGAGGTATTTGTTGACGGTATTGCAGTGAATGCTTCGGACGCGAATTTGCATAAGGCGCGGCAACTGACCGGTATGGTTTTCCAGCAATTCAATCTTTTTAATCATAAAAACGTGCTCGACAACGTTACTATGGGACCTATTCATGTGCAGAAGAAATCCTGCCAGGAAGCGGAACAGATAGCAAAAGAGCTTCTGGCCAAGGTAGGTTTGCCGGAAAAGGCTTTAGTTTATCCGTCAAAACTGTCAGGCGGCCAGCAGCAGCGTGTCGCGATTGCTCGTGCTCTTGCTATGCATCCGCAGGTGATGCTTTTTGATGAGCCGACTTCTGCTCTCGATCCTGAGATGATTGCCGAAGTATTAGAGGTAATGAAAGGATTAGCAAGGGATGGCATGACGATGATAGTTGTGACTCATGAAATGGGTTTTGCCCGAGAAGTGGCCGACCGTGTAGTGTTTATGGATGGCGGCGTTATTCTGGAAGAAGCTACGCCGGAGGAATTTTTCTCAAACCCGCAAAATGAGCGTGCTAAGCTTTTCTTAAGCAAGATATTAAATCATTGATAAATAGTTGTGAACAAAAAAAGGTTCCGCTCTGAGAGCGGAACCTTTTTTGTTCACATGTTTTAACCGAGTATCTTTTTGGTAGCGGTTTTAAAGATATTTACACCTATTTCCAAGGCATCCGTATCGAAGTGCATGTCAGGGTGGTGAAGGCCTGGAACAGCATTGACGCCAAGACCGAAGAAGCCGGCTTTGATGGACGGCTTATGGCGTGTATAGAAGAAGAAGTCTTCTCCGCCGGCAGTTTTGAATGGTGCCATTAGTGCATCTTTGCCCATTACATCTGTAATAGATTCAGCAAGCAGGTTGGTCATGTCATCATCAAGCTCAGCAGCAGGCAGTTCTTTAATGAATTTTATATCAGCAGTTGCGCCTACTGTGGAAACACCACCTTCAATTGCCTTGACAATTTTTTCCTGCAATAGGGCCATAACGTCATTCTGTGCTGCGCGAATGTCCCAATTAACGTGGGCCTCGGAAGGAATAGCATTAGTTACCCCAGAGTCACAGATAAAGCGTGTAGCTTTAGCGCTGTAGGAGAAGTTAGGATTAAGATGAATAGCATTAATGGCAGTAATAGCAGCGGCGGCCGCATCAATAGCATTGACGCCGAGATGAGGACGAGCACCATGAGCCGGTTTGCCGTGTATGATAACGTCAACAGTGCCGGAAGCAGAATACCACATGGCCGGAATGGCAAAGCCTTTTTTACATTCTTCTTCAGGACGAATATGGGAGCCTATAATCATATCAACATCGTCGATAGCTCCGCCCTTAATCATGGTTAAAGCACCTGCGGCAATTTCTTCTGCAGGTTGGAAAAGAATTTTCAGACGGCCTTTTTTAATGGCTTTTTCCTGCATAAGGTCTTCAGCAACAGCAAGGACCATGGAAGAATGAGCATCATGGCCACAAGTGTGACGAGCACAAGGAACACCGTCAATTACGTGTCCAAGCGCATCCATGTCAGCGCGGAGTGCCAAAGTAGGTCCTTCGACGCCGCTGTCATAAATGCCGATAACGCCGGTAGCGCCACCGACATTTCTTGTAACTTTAAAACCTGCTTTTTCCAGTTGTTCCGCCAGATAAGCAGAAGTTTTCACTTCTTCGAGGCCGACTTCCGGTATGGTGTGCAGATATCCGTAATGCTTGAGAACGTTTGACAAAATTATCACCTCATTATAGTACTGGCTGTTTTGTCTTTAAATAAAGTACTTAACAGTCTCACAATGTAATTGTATACAATTCGATGCAATTTTTCAAGAAATACTGTTATTTTTTGCAAACGAAGTATTTCTGATAAAAATAAATTGGGTTATTGTTGACACGTTAAAGAATGAAAAAGTATAATTATAATTGTCTTACTACATAATAGAACAAAAAAAGGGGGATATTTTATGGAGCAGGAAAAAAGCGTAAGCAAAGTAGGCGTCGGCGGCTACATTGCTTTAGCAGTAGCAATTTTATTTTTCTCGGGCCTTCTTATGAAGGTGGATGGCATGAAATGGTTGAGTGCATTTGATTTTACTACTTTAGGTGGTAAATTCGGCACAATGAAAGATCCGATAAAGAACACCTTTCTTGGTGCAGGCGGCGTAAGTGCCAAGGCAGGTTTCCTTTTTGCACTTTCTTTAGCACCTACTGTTATGTTGGCACTTGGTTGTCTGGAAGTGCTTACACATTACGGTGCAATTCGTGCGGCACATAAACTGATGACTCCGTTGTTGCAGCCTTTATTAAGTCTGCCTGGCAAAACCGGTCTTGCTTTGATTACTGACTTGCAAAGTACCGATGCTGGTGCGGCTTTGACGAAGGAATTGTACGACGAAGGTGAAATTAACAAGAAAGAATTGACCATTATGGGTGCTTGGCAGTATTCAGGCGCTGGTTTGATCAACAACTATTTCACTATCGGTTCAGCTTTATTTGCGGTACTTAAAGCACCAATAATTTTACCGTTGGTTTTAATGTTTGTTATGAAATTTGTCGGCGGTATGTTTGTACGTTTTGTATTGAGCACTGTGTATAAGGAGGATTTCAAAGATGAGCAATAATGATAAAACAACCACTAATAATCCTTTCGATATATTCGTTATTGGCGCACGCAAAGGTTTTACTGTTGCTACTCAGAACCTGCTGCCAAATGTATTGATGGCTTATACTATTGCTCAGATACTGACTATTTTGGGCGTTATGAAGTTCCTTGGCAGTGTTTTTGGTCCTGCTATGGCATTATTTGGTCTTCCCGGAGAAGCAATTACTGTTTTGCTTACGGCTTGGCTTTCTTCTTCTGCCGGTACCGGTATAGCTGTAAGTCTTTTAAGCAGCGGAATAATCAACGGTACGCATGCAACCATATTGCTTCCGGCTATATTCCTTATTGGCGCACAGCTTCAATATATGGGCCGTTTGCTTGGCGTTGCCGATGTTCCTAAGAAATATTGGCCGCTTTTGATGCTGACAAGCATTTTGAATGCTTGTGTGGCAATGGTTATTATGCACCTCTTTGTTTAATAATTAAATCAAAATTTAATATGTATGTTGAAACGCAGGGACATTTCGTCCTTGCGTTTTTTGTTTCAGCAGGAGAATTATAACTTCATGTCGAAATCAAGAATTATTATTTGTTATGATGCGCAAACGGCAGGAGGGCAGATAGAGGCATGAAGAAATACGATGTTATCATTATCGGGACTGGTGCGGCAAATATTGTTTTGGACGCAGCATTGCAGCAAGGTCTGAGCTGTGCTGTTATAGAAAAAGGCAAATTTGGCGGTACTTGTCTGACGCGTGGCTGTATACCGACGAAAGTATTGGCTACGGCAGCCGATTATATAAGAGAAATTCAGGATTTGCCGAAAATTGGCATCGAAGTTGAACCGGCTAAAATGAATTGGGACCTCATATCCAGCCGGGTCTGGAAAAAAATCGATGAACACGAGAGCGTTCTTCGTTATTATCAGAAATATGCTAACCTTGTCATTTATCAGGGCAGTGCTTTTTTTACCGGTGAAAAGATTTTGCAGGTCAAGCTGCACGATGGTTCGCTTTCGGATGCGATGACGGCGGAGAAAATTATTATCGATGTCGGTGCGAGGACTAACCTGCCAGAAATCCCTGGCCGGGAGGAAGCCGGCTATATCTGTTCGGAAACTTTGTTTGGTAATAAATACCCCAAACGTCCATATAAAAGCCTGATTATTGTTGGCGGCGGTCCGATTGGCTGCGAATTTGCCCATATCTTCGCGGCGGCTGGTACGAGCGTAACTGTTGTGCAGCATAATAGCAGGCTGTTGCCGCGTGCGGATGACGAGATTTCAGTACAACTCAGACAAAATATGGAGGCCTTTGGCATTAAAACATATGTGAATGCTGATTTGCTGGAGGTGCAAAAAGAAAACGGACAAAAAAAATTGCTGTTTGAGGATAGGGAAACAGGCACAATAAGTGAAATAACTGCGGAAGAAATAATGTATGCGACTGGCATTAAACCTGTCAGCAAAGAACTGCAAGTTGAAAATACTGCTTTGGCAACTGATGAAAGAGGCTGGATTAAAACTAATGAGTTGCTGGAAACAAACGTCAGCGGTATTTGGGCAATTGGCGATATTAATGGACAGCCGGCTTTTCGCCACAAGGCTAATTATGAGGCTGACATTCTCGTCCACAATTTGTTTAGCCATAACGAGCCGGAGAAGTGGCGCTGGGCAAGTTATGATGTTGTGCCGGCCGTTACTTTCACTTATCCGCAGGTTGCTCAGGTTGGCATGACAGAAACAGAAGCAAGAGAAAAAGGCTACACCGTGAAAACAGGCAAACAATTCTACCGCAATACAGCTAAAGGGTACGCACTTGGACTGACAGCGGAAGCTGGCATGGATGGTTTTGTAAAACTTGTCGTCGATGGAAAGACAAACAATATTCTTGGCGTGCATGTTATTGGTGCACAGGCTTCGCTTTTGATTCAGCCTTTTATCAATATGTTGAATATTGGAACATTTACCATTAAGGCCATTAACGAAACAATTGGTTCTGAAACTGCGAAAGAACTGCGTAAGCTAGGTTTGACAAGAACGCTTGATCCTCATTCCGTAGTCAGTGTCGGTGAAATTATGACGCCGCATCCATCTTTGGCAGAAGTAATTATGTGGACGCAGTATTATTTTGAAGTCAAGTAAAAGTTTCACAAAAAGATAACAATAAGGTTTATCAGGAAGAATCGGCTTGACAACCGTTTCTGATATAATAATTATGTAAGCTAAATTAAAGGAGAGTGGTTTTATGAACAAGAAAATGCAAGCGGCAATCAATGACCAGATTCAAAAGGAGTTTTATTCAGCCTATCTATATTTGGCCATGTCGGCTTATTGCGCAGAGAGTAATTTACCTGGTTTTGCTAAATGGCTTAAAGTGCAGTCTAATGAAGAAACTGAGCATGGCATGAAATTGCTCGGTCATCTCCTGGAAAGAGGCGGTAAAGTTCAATTAGGAAAAATTGAAGCACCGGCAGCTGAATTTGGTTCACCCAAAGCTATGTTTGAAGAAGTACTGAAACATGAACAATTTATTACAGCAAGCATTAATAAACTGTATGAACTTGCTGTTGCTGAAAAAGACTATCCTGCACAAATCTTGCTGCAGTGGTATATTTCTGAGCAGGTTGAGGAAGAGGGTAACGCCACTGCTATTCTGGAAAGCTTGAAGATGGTTGGCGAAAAAGGCGCTCCGCTGATGTATATTGATAAAGAACTTGGCAAACGCGAATAGAATAAATTAGCTGTTAGTGTGACTAGAAGTGGTACAAAGGGGACTGTCCCCTTTGTACCACTTTTTGGTTATTTTTTCGTTGCTGGCAGGCAGGAAGAAGTACTTTTGTTGTCGAAGTTAGCTATATTTATGATGACTGCCACGGGCGAAAAAGGGGCGGATTTCTGGATGAAGCTGTATGTTGGGATAATTGACTTTGACCTGTTCCAGACGCTGAAGGAAGCAAAATGTTCAGAGGTTAATTTTTGGCGGCCCAGCGGCAATACTAACTTCAAAGCTTTAAGCAGGGGTGAACTGTTTTTGTTTAAACTGCACAGCCCCTATAACTTGATTGTCGGCGGCGGGTTTTTTCAGACTTTTAAGCTTTTACCAACTTCGTTGGCCTGGGAGGCTTTTGGTAAAGCAAATGGCGCAGATAGCTGCGCAGCGATGTTGGAACGGATTTATAAATACCGCAAAACTGATAGTATAGCAGAACCTGATCCGGAAATAGGCTGCGTCATTCTCTCGTCAGTATTTTATTTTGATGAAGGCGACGAAATCCCGGTTCCGGAAGACTGGAGCAGCAAGATTGTTCAAGGTAAACTATACAGCAGGACAGAACCAATAGGCTCAGCACTTTATGAACAGGCACAAACGAGGCTGAATAAGCAGGAGTGCCGCTACTATCAGGACACGCTGCTGGCACCGGAGATTGGCTTCGGGCATTTCAAGCTGCTTGTCATGGAAGCTTATAAAAGGCAGTGTGCAATTTCAGGTGAGCAGGCCGCACCGGTTTTGCGAGTTGCCCAAATCAGGCCCAGCCGGTTTGGCGGGCTCAAAGATATTTCGAACGGCTTGCTTTTGCGCAGTGATTACTGCACTTTGTTTGAGCGTGGTTATATAACGGTTACACCGGATTATAAAGTAGCAGTGAGTAAAAGAGTTGCAGCGGCTTTTGGCGCAAACAGCGAGTATAATAAAATTGATGGATGTCAGATAGTGTTGCCTGACAACAAAGAAAAATGGCCATCCCATGCGTATTTAGAATGGCATAATAAAAGAGTTTTCCTTGGTTAAATAAAAAAAGCTATCGCAAACAGGTTTACCTGTGAGCGATAGCTTTTTGCTGTCTGTTTTATTTTCGACGAAAACTTTTATAAGTTTCCTGGATTCTTTCATGTTGGATTTTAGTAGGGTCAAACTTCAGAAGTTTAAAGGTTATCTGGATACAGAACCCGATAGCAAAGGCGGAAACTACGGTGCCGATACCGACAAGTCCGCCGAGATACCAGCCGATGATGACAGCTGTCAGTTCAATACCGCCGCGGCAAACTCCTATCGGCAGACCAGTCTTACGGGTCAGTAAGACCATCAGGCCGTCACGTGGTCCTGCGCCGAAAGCGGATGCAATGTAAAAATAACTGCCGAGCGCAATCGTGAAGAGGCCGGTAATCAACATCAAGAGTCCTGAAAAAATATTCCCGGCAACCGGCAGAAAATCAAGATAAAGAATTAAATCAAGTACTAATCCGATAACAATCATGTTAGCAATGGTGCCGATGCCGATATCTTCACCGCAGTAGCCGGTAATCAGCAGAATCAGAAAACCGACGATGATGGAAATTTCGCCAATCGTCATGCCGAAGGTTTTTGCCATACCTACATGGAGCACTTCCCAAGGCGCGTAACCAATCTGGGCATTCAGGCTTAGAGCGATACCGAGAGAGTAAAGAAAGAGTCCTATATGCAGGACCAAGAGACGCGAAAAAAATTGTTTTGTCATGTAATACCTCGTTTTTACGGAATAAACAGCTATGATAATAATTATATAGATAATGACCGCGAAGTCAATCAGATGTAGGAGGGAAGCAAATAGAAATGAAAAAAGCTGGTTCCTTTTAAAAGAACCAGCTAATCTCAGTCACATTATTTATGCTGCTCTTTTTCGTAATAGAAGGTAACCTACTACCAGAGGTAAGAAACATAAAGCAGCGCCAATGCCGAGAACAGAAGTAATTGATGTAGTAAAAAGAATTGGAATGAATGCCGGCGCTGTCCCGAATACCGGTGTGAAAAGTGTAGAACCTACACCTTGAGCATCTGGTGCACTGGATTTTCCTTCCGGATCAACGCAGCGTACAAGTGCTAATCCTGTAGGAACAGCACCGGACGCCATGCCGAAAAGGCAGCAGGCTTTTTCAAACCATTCATGAGCACATAATTTTCTGCAGAAGTAGATTGCCATCCACATTGTGATAGCAAGAAGCACCACGCTGTAAATAATAATCGGGAATAAGAACTCTGTGACCAAGCTGAGTTTTATAGTAGCAACGGCGGAGATGATAACGAGGTCAAGAGTCATACCGGAAATTGAGGAAACTGTGCCTTTGTCCACGAAATCAGTTAGATGTAATTTATGCATAACCAGTCGTACAACTGCCGCTCCTAACATGCCATGAACCAGAGCAGGCACTTTGCCGAAAAAAGGTGCCAGTAAGCTGAGTGCCGCTAGAATTTTGGAACCAACAAGGATGCAGACCATGATCATTGAAAGTTGGAAGACGAGAGCATTAATACCGCTTGAGGAAGTTTTTGCCAGCCCGATTGGTTTTTGCATTTCTTTCGGCAGAACACCGCATAAGGTTGGATCGTCAACACCTTTGACGGGTACTTTGGTATAAGCAGCGTAACCTTTGCGGATACCCCAGTTTACCATTACGATACCAACTGTTACAGCTGCCATCAGGCCTATGGTGGATAAAATCATGCCGAGGCCGAAGTTTCCATCAATACCAAGTTTATCAAAAGTAGCGCCAGCAGCACTTGCTGTGCCATGACCACCCCAAAAAGAGAAGACTCCCATTGTTCCCCAGCCATTTGGCAAAGTAGGCCAAAACTTTTGCAGGAAAATGCCAAGTGGTACACCAACTAACAATTGCGCGCCATAAACAGAAATGATAACCATGGTGTAGTCTATATAGTTTCTTATTCTGCTTTTTTCGAAGGTTATACCATAAACAATACAGGTCAGGACTATGCCAATCAAGTTGCCTGGCAGTGTGGCTAATGATTTTGGTATATCAATCAGTCCAAGCACCTGATTGCCGGCAATAAGTGCAAGAAAACCGCCTAGCATTGAGGTTGGGATATAGAGCCTTTGAAAAGGTTTGAAAACTTCTCTGGCAATAAAGCCCAGAATCATAAACACGGAAATAATCTGGATATCTACTAGCAAGGTTTTTACTGTCATCGTAAGTGCCTCCTTATAATTATGAGTTAAGAGGGGGTGACTATTTTAACATGCCAATACGTAGAGGTATCTTTTTAAAAATTATTTAACTAAATCTTGGCAGCGGCCGGCTTTTAAAATAAAACTCTCGGTAATACGGCCGGCAAATGATTGGGCAAGTCTTGCCGTTTCAATGGCGTCCAACATATCAACATTTGTTTCTATGCCCATTTCATCAAGCATATGTATGATATCTTCAGTTGCTACATTGCCGGAGGCACCCGGTGCAAACGGGCAGCCGCCAAGACCGGCAAAAGAGCCGTCATAAGTTGTTATTCCTGCCTGCATGCCGGCAAGTATATTAGCGAGAGCCATACCGCGTGTGTTATGAAAATGCAGTATCCAGCGTACTTGCGGATATCTAGTTTTCAGCATAGTGCAAAGATTGTAAACTTGCTTAGGGTTGGCCATGCCGGTTGTATCTGAAAGTGAGAGTTCAGTTATACCCAATTGCAGAAATTCTTTAACAACATTTTCAACTTGTAAAGCTGGAACTTTGCCTTGGAATGGACAACCGAAAGCAGTTGATATTGCACCGGACAGCTGCAAACCATTTTTATGTGCATATTCTACGCAGTCTTTAAAACCGTGAATAATTTCTGCAGGTAATTTATTCAGATTGCTTAAACAATGAGCTTCACTGGCAGAAACAGTAAGTTTTGTTTTGCTGATGCCACATTCATGGGCGCGCTGGACTCCTCGCAGATTGGCGACTAAGGCACGGTACTCTATGCCGTTGGATTTCGGCATAAGTTTTGCCAATTCATCGGTATCTGCCATGGCAGGTACTGCTTTAGGATTAACGAAAGAGCCAATTTCAATTATTTTAATACCGGATTTTACAACATTATTTAACAAAGCAAGTTTTTCCTGAAGGGAGAACAAGCGCTTTTCATTTTGCAGACCGTCGCGTAAACCGACTTCACAGATGGTAACTTTGTCAGGCAGGTTCATATTTCACCTCTTCTTTTCTAGTGACAAGAATTTATTTGTCTAGTTCGGGATCATAGAAGTCGCCGAACAATTCTTCAGGTGAAGGCATATCAGCCGGAATAGGTTTGGAAACCCAAGTGGTGTTCATGTAATGTTTCAAACAGATATTTTCTGATACAATATTTCCGCCCCATGTGCCGCAGCCGAGAGATGAAGTCATTGGCATGCCATTGGTTGCCGAACCTGCGTTGGCTTTGGATTGAGGCTGTCTTACCATGATGCGGCTGACAGGGGCTGCCATAGCAAGACGATGAATATGACCTTCGTCATAGGAATAAATGCCGCACGAGTGCCCTTTACCGCCAACTTCATAAATACCGCGCATAGCGTCGAGCGCATTTTCGAATTCACCTTCGTATTTGTGAACGGCTAGTAAGGTTGTGAGCTTTTCACTTGAGAAGAAATGTTCTTTACCTATACCATCACCAATAACATAGATGAATTTTCTGTCGGCAGGTATTTCAAAACCTGCTGCTTTTGCCAGTTCCTGCGGTGGAACTGCTACAGTGTCTGACAAACGATGTCCTTCGGCATCCCACATAACTTTTTTAAGAGCTTCGCTTTCTTCTTTGCTGGCCAAATAACCGCCTTCAACCTCAAATTGCTTGATAACTGCATCATAAATTTTGTCAGAGACTATGACATTGCCGTCAGCAGAACAACCAGAGCCGAAATCAGAAGTTTTGCTCAGCATGGTATTGTGACAGGCTTCGACAACGTCAGCTGTTTCGTCAAAAATCATAGTTGAGTTGCCGGCCCCTGAACCATAGGCAGGAGTGCCGGAGCTATAAGCTGATTTAACCATATCTTTGCCGCCCGTGGCAATTACAAGATCAGCGCGACGCATTAGTTCCTTGGTCATGGGAATGCTCGGGAGGGTGATGCACTGAAGAAGATCGGCTGGTGCGCCTTCTTTTTCTAAAGCTTCACGCATAATGCGAACTGTTTCAAAGGTAGTTTTTTTCGAACGTGGATGTGGTGAAAAGATTACAGCATCGCGTGCTTTGATTGCGTAAACTGCTTGTCCGCCAGGAGTCAGATCCGGGTTTGTAGTTGGAACTAATGAAGCAATGATGCCTACGGGTTTGGCGTATTTAACGATTCCTTTTTCAGGATTTTCTTCTATGATACCTACACTTTTTTGACGAAGGGCATCGCGTAAAATACCGCGAATTTTGAAACGCTTGTTCTGACGGGAAACCGGATCGCCTAATTTACTTTCTTCTATACCCATATCTACTAATCGGAGAAAAGTTTTCTTATTGGTCACTGCCCAAGCAACAGCCTGACATAAACGATCAAGTTTTTCCTGAGAATATGTCTCAATAATACGCTGTGCTCTTTGTGCCCGTTCAAACAAAATATTTAATTCTTGTAGTTGCTCCTGAGAGATTTCTGCTGCCATTTAGCCACAACTCCCTTTATCATATTTTGGAATAGCTATATCCTTTAAATGCATTTTAACTTTAATATCTTCTTATCGTCTAATACTTAATTTAAATTAAAATTATAAATAAATTCTATTGAAGAAAAAAGTTCAGTTTGATAGTATGAATGTAACGATAGAAAAAAGAGGATAGGAGAAAACTATGACTCTCATGCAATTACAGTATTTTAGGGTTTTGGCGAAGGTTTTGCACTATACGAAAGCTTCTCAGGAATTGCATATATCCCAACCTAACTTAAGTTATGCGATAGCAGAACTGGAAAAAGAATTAGGTGTCAATTTATTTGAAAGGGTAGATAAAAAAATCAAGTTAAGCCAATACGGAGAATATTTTCTTACTTATGTAGAGCAGGCACTAGACATAATGGACGAGGGCGTTAAGCGCGTTATGGACATAAAAGGCGCGATGTCAGGAGAAATCTGCCTTGGTTATATATATAGTCTGGCTTCATCTTTAATACCTAAGATTATCGAAGGATTTCAAAAAGAAGAAGATACGGCAGCAATTTCTTTCAAGTTTAAGCAAAATCTGCAGAATAATCTTCTGGAGGATTTAAAAACAGGGGAAATAGATTTAGCTTTGTGCGTTGAAGAAGATCCGCTTACTGTTTCGATTCCAATATTTGAGCAGGAATTATATGCTGTTGTTGCTAAGGAACATCCTTTAGCAAACCGCCAAGAAATAGAAATTGAGGAAATAGCAGACCTGCCTTTTGTGTTATTACATAAAGACAGTGGTTTGCGTAAATTAATCATGAGTGAATTCAAAAAACACGGTTTAACGCCAAATGTTGTTTTTGAAGCCTATGAATGTAATGCTACCTTACAATTTGTTTCATTAAATTTCGGTGTTACTATTATACCTGACGTACCGGGAATAAATTACGCACCGGTTGCTAAAATTAGAATAAAAACTCCTGGTTTTAAACGAAAGATATATCTTTCGTGGATGAATAAAAAAACATTGATTCCGCCGGCACGTAAAGTCAGAGATTATATTCTCGAGAATTTTGCAATTAATGGCTTGGAAAAGACAGGTTTATAAAAATAGGACAAAAACAAACTTGCTGATTTTTAGGAAGTTTGTTTTACATGAGCTTCCATCATAGGTTATTATATTCATAGAGACTATATTTATAATGCAAAGGTGCATCTTCTCTAATCAAAGATGTTACCTTTTTTGTTATGTATAAGGTAAAAGGTTATCGTCTGCAATAAGCATAATTATGGACTGAAAAAATCTATAGGGTGAGAGAACCGACAGTTTTGCAATTGTTTTTTATTTCATAAGTTGTTATATTGTATTTCAAAACTAATTAGAGATATTGGGAGTTGTTGGATTTGGATAAAAATATATATGAAAATTATTTGGCAATCTTGAATAAGGAATTAGTCATTGCGCTTGGCTGCACCGAACCGATTGCAATAGCTTATGCTGGTGCGAAAGTGCGGAGTATCCTGGGGCAGATGCCGGAGCATATAACTGTTTATTGCAGCGGGAATATCGTCAAAAATGTTAAAGCCGTGACCGTTCCGAATTCCGGTGGCAATAAAGGAATTGATGTTGCTGCTGTACTGGGTGTTTTAGGCGGCGATGTTTCTAGGGAACTTGCTGTTTTGGAAACAGTGACACCAGCAGATATAGAAGAATGCAAGAAACTTCTGGCAAGAGGGTTCTGCTCGTGTGAACTAATTGAAAATGTCGCTAACCTGTATATTGTCATTCAAGCCAAGGCAGGTAAAGAATCAGCTGAGGTCGTAATTAAGGATTATCACAGCAACATAACTAAAATTATGAGAAACGGTGAAGTCTTGATGACGAAGGAAAATGATAATAAGCAGGATGACAATGCTTTTCCCAATAAAAACTTACTGAATGTGAAAGATATACTTGAATTCGCAGACAGTGTAAAAATTGAAGATGTCAAGGAAGTTTTGGACAGACAGATTAAATTCAATTCTGCAATCGCGGATGAAGGAATGAATAACAGCTATGGTGCCGAAGTCGGCCGTACGCTTATGGATGATTTTGACAAAAGTAATGTTAAACTGAGGGCAAAAGCAAGAGCGGCGGCAGGATCAGACGCGAGGATGAGCGGGTGTCCGCTGCCGGTCGTTATTAATTCCGGAAGTGGCAACCAGGGTATCACCGTATCTGTACCGGTTATTGAATATGCCAAGGAATTGAATGCCAGCGAAGAAAAACTTTATCGCTCTTTAGTTGTAAGTAATCTCATAGCAATTCATCAGAAACGATTTATTGGAAGTCTTTCAGCCTACTGCGGTGCTGTTAGCGCAGGATGCGGCACTGGTGCTGGGATTGCCTATATGATGGGAATGGATTATAGGAGAATTTGTGATGTTATAACAAATAGTATAACTAATGTAGGCGGTATGGTCTGTGACGGGGCAAAACCTTCCTGCGCTGCTAAAATCGCCATATCAGTTGAAGCAGCTATTATGGCTTTGCACTTGAGTAAAAAACATCATGTATTCCAGTCCGGAGAAGGACTTGTAAAAGACGATATTGAAAAGACAATAGCAAGTGTTGGCCATATGGGTCGCGTCGGTATGCAATCTACTGATATTGAAATTCTCAATATCATGTTAGATAAAATAAAAATATAATCTTTCAATATTTGATATATGCTGATAAAAAAGAAAGAAGTGGCTATTGTACCTGCCTTTGCAGGCAGTCAATAACCACTTCTTTTTATAGTTTCAAAAAATATTCGTGTATAGTGGTATCTTCTGTCAGTTCCGGATGAAAACTGATGGCAAGCAAACGGCCTTGCTGGGCGGCAATGATTTTGCCTTTGTTGCTAAGGATCATCCGGTGGACAGCCTCAAAGAAAATAGAAAGAAAGGAAAGGGCAAACCTGCCGTTTGTTTTATTACACAAAGACAGCGGCTTGCGTAAACTTAGCTTCCACCTGCCCGCAAAGTGAGGGATTATATTCTCGATAATTTAGCAATTCATGCTGTGTAATCGACAAGTTTAAAAGAATAACAAAAAGGCTTCCTTCAAACAGGAAGCCTTTTTGTTCTGACAAATTATGGTAATAATTATATAGGTAATACTCTTGAAGTCAACCAGAAAAACAAGGCGAGAATAATATAAATAAAATTATTTATTAAAAAGGTAAAATTATTTTTAGAAGGAATATATTAAATTATAGTAATAATAATCATAGGTATCTGAGAGGAGGTAGTGATTTTGCAAAGCAATGAAATTACCTGGCAGGCTGGTGGTCAGCAGGGTGAGGGGTTGGAGAGCCTGGGATCTATACTGGCAGCCGTATTGAGCCAACAAGGGTATGATCTGTATGGCTTTCGTCAATTTTCTTCACGTATTAAAGGTGGACATACTAATTACAAAATAAGGATAGCAAATCAGCCTGTTGGTACTATCAATAAAGAGTGTGACCTTTTGATTGCTCTGGATCAGGATACGCTGACAAATGAAGCACTTGCCATAAGTGATGAGGGCATTATTCTTGCGGAAAGGGCTTTTGCTGATAGCTATACCGGTAAAGGTAGGCTGCTGGCAGTGCCTTTTATCGATATTGCCAAACAATATGGTACCGTGTTACAGAAAAATATAGTTGCTCTCGGCTGCACGGCGGCTATTTTGGGACTTGGTGAAGATTGTTTTGCCGTGCAATTGGAAAAGGAATTTGCTAAAAAAGGTGAAGAAGCAGTAGCTGTCAATCTGAGAGTTTTCAAGGCGGGAGTGGAATTCATAAGGACGGCAGCGCCAGAGTTATTAGCTAAAAAGCAATTGCCGGTGCTTTCCGATAGTAAACCAAAATTATTTATGCTAGGTAATGAAGCAATGGCATTTGGGGCTTTAAGTGCAGGTGCTCGCTTTATGGCTGCTTATCCGATTACGCCTGCCTCGGAAGTTATGGAATATATGGTGAAAAAGGTCAGACAATTCGGTGGTCAGATGCTGCAGGCGGAAGATGAGATTGCTGCCTGTACGATGGCAATTGGTGCCTCCTATGGCGGAGCCCGTGCCTTCACGGCAACATCAGGACCAGGGCTTTCGTTGATGGCTGAAGCTATTGGGCTCGCTTCAATGACAGAGACTCCGCTCGTCATCATCCATTCCCAGCGCGGAGGACCAAGCACAGGCTTACCGACAAAGCAAGAACAGTCTGATATTTTGGCAGCTATTTACAATACACATGGTGATACGGCTAAAATTATTCTTTCACCAAGTACAATGGAAGAGGCATTTTATGATGTTTTTGAAGCTTTCAATCTTGCCGAAGAATACCAATGCCCGGTTATTGTTTTGGCCGATGCTCAATTGTCACTGGCAACACAGACGATGCCTGTACCAGAATACGAAAAACTGACAATCAGACGCGGCAAATTAGCTGACATTCAGACTTTACCGCCAATTAAAGCACCGGAATACTTTCCGCGCTATAGCTTAGATACGCTTGATGGCATTTCTACGCGCATATTACCAGGCACGCCTAACGGTATCTGTCTCGGTACTGGCTTGGAACATGATGAAAGCGGGCGGCCGAGTGAAGCAAAATTGATGCGTACCAAACAATCTGAAAAAAGGCTTAAGAAAATGCAGACACTTCTGGCGAACTATAAGCATGCTCTGTTTGTCGACGCACCTTACGAAGAGGCTGATCTTCTTTTGGTAGGTATGACTTCTACACACAGTTGTATCACAGAAACAGCGTCTGCTTTGCGGCAGGCAGGCAAAAAAGTCAACCATGTGCAGATACGTCTGTTGTCACCATTTCCAGCGCAGGAAATTCTGCCCTATCTGCAAAAAGCAAAAAAGATTATTGTGATTGAACATAATTGTACTGCGCAGCTGACACATCTTCTGCGGATGCAGCTTGAAGGATGTCCGCATTTGGAAAGTATCCTGCAGTATGATGGGGATATCATGTATCCGGAGCAGTTGCTTATGCGTTGCAAGGAGGTGCTGTAAATGGCTGTTTTGCAAGATTTCAAAAATAATGTGAAACCTAACTGGTGCCCTGGCTGCGGTGATTATGCCGTACAGGCAGCTTTGCAGCAAGCGGCAGTCAAGCTGGGTTTAGAACCGCACCAACTTACTATTGTCTGCGGTATCGGCTGTAGTGGTCGGCTTTCCGGCTATGTTTATGCGTATGGTATGCATACGACACATGGCAGAGCATTGCCTTTTGCCCAAGGGCTGAAACTGGCTAATCCGGAATTGACGGTCATTGCCTGCGGCGGTGATGGCGATGGCATGGCTATTGGGTTAGGACATACCTATCATGCCATCAGACGCAATGTTAATTTAACCTATATCCTGATGGATAATCATGTTTATGGTTTGACGAAAGGCCAGACCTCACCACGCAGCGATTGGGGTTTTAAAACGAAGACCACGCCGGAAGGTAATATCGAAACACCGGTGGCAACTTTGGAAATGGCCTTGTCTGCCGGAGCAAGTTTTGTAGCACAAGGATTTTCCACTCGATTGCAGGAACTTACTGATTTGATTGTGGCGGCAGTTAAACACCCTGGTTTTTCATTGGTTAATGTTTTCAGTCCTTGTGTTACCTTTAATAAAGTAAATACTTATGATTGGTTCCAGGAGAGATTGATTGACATCAATGGTATTGAGAACTATGACAGATATAATAAAGGTAAGGTGCTGCGGAATATCCTGGAGCATGAAGGTTTACTTACGGGATTGTTGTATGAAGATAAAGGCAAGAGAAGTTACGAAGAAGTATGCGGCTTGGCGACTAATAACCAAATGCAGTCAGTGCGCAAGTTTTCAAAGCAAGAATTTGATAAATTGTTAGGAGACTTTCGTTAGGGCTGTATGTAAATAAGAAAAGCTGGACCATCAGGTCCAGCTTTTCTTATTTACATCTTTAAAAAATATTCATATATAGTGGTATCTTCTGTCAGTTCCGGATGAAAACTGGTGGCAAGCAAACGGCCTTGTTTTGCGGCAATGATTTTGCCGTTATATTCAGCAATAGCTTCTGCTTTAGGACCGACAGATTCAATCCAGGGAGCACGGATGAAGACCAAGGGAATGGGCTTTACGCTGATGGCAGGAATGACCTGCGCGCAGCGGAAACTGTCGAGCTGTCCGCCATAAGCGTTGCGCCTTACAGCAATATCCATTGCGTCCAGATAGGGTTCCTCACCGACGATTTCTTTTGCCAGCAAAATAAGACCGGCGCAGGTTCCCCAAACTGGCATACCCTCATTAATACGTTTTTGCAATACGGGTAGCATACCGGTTTTTTTGAGCAGCTTGCCAATAGCGGTACTTTCTCCGCCCGGTATTATTAATCTGTCAACTGCTTCTAACTGAGCTACAGTTTTTACTTCGACAGGTTCGATGCCGGCGATCCTGCTTAAAACAGCAAGATGTTCGGCAAAGGAGCCCTGCAGAGCTAATACGCCAACCTTCTCCATGGTTACCAGCCTCTTTTGGCGAAGGTTTGCTCTTCAGAGATGGTCGCTATTTCGATGCCTGGCATTGCTTCGCCCAAATCTTCGGATACTTCAGCAAGTACTTTCGGGTCATTGTAATAGGTAGTAGCCATAACGATAGCACGGGCACGTTTAGCAGGATTTGCGCTGCGGAAGATACCGGAACCAACAAAAACGCCTTCGCTTCCGAGCTTCATCATCAAAGCAGCATCTGCAGGTGTTGCGATACCACCGGCGGAAAAGTTTACAACGGGTAATTTGCCGTTCTTTGCTACATTTACGACCAAATCATAAGGGGCGCCGTTTTCTTTAGCAAAAGTCATTAATTCTTCACTTGGCATATTAGTCAGTTGACGGATTTGAGACATAATGGTGCGCATGTGGCGTACAGCCTCGACGACGTTGCCGGTGCCGGCTTCGCCTTTGGTACGCATCATGGCAGCGCCCTCGCCGATGCGGCGCAAAGCTTCACCTAAGTTACGGGCACCGCAGACAAAAGGAATATTGAATTGGTGTTTATCGATATGGTACATATCATCGGCAGGAGTCAATACTTCGCTTTCGTCGATATAATCAATGCCGAGAGCCTGAAGGATTTCAGCCTCAACAATATGGCCAATTCTGGCTTTAGCCATAACTGGGATGCTGACTGCTGCTTTAATTTCTTTAATCATTTTCGGATCGCTCATGCGGGCGACACCGCCTTCTTTACGAATATCAGAAGGAACACGTTCCAAAGCCATTACTGCAACAGCACCAGCTTCTTCAGCGATTCTTGCTTCTTCTGCATTGGTGACGTCCATGATAACGCCGCCTTTCAACATTTGCGCTAAATTCCTATTTAATTCTGCACGATCTGTCATGTTTTATTCCTCCAAAATTTTATTATTTTTACAGTACACTATGTGACTAGAATACAATAAATCTGTCACAGATAAAAGTGCCAGTTTTAATAATTTAAAAGGGGACAGTTCGAACGAAAAGACAAATAAAAAACGCAACGTTCCTTAGGGAACGCTACGTCAAAAAACAAAACAAAAAATTAATTAAATAGGGCCCTGAGATCCGGAGAAACGAGGATTTCCTCATTGTTTAATCCTCTAGCCTTCAGATTGGATAAAGTATCCAATACGGTTTGTGCCCAAAAGCAGAGAGCATACTCTTCTGTAGTGAATGGGGAATCTTCTGCAGTGACATCATAAAGCAGATCAAGCAGGCTTCTTTCACCTGCCAGTGACAAATAAATCAGGGTGTTGCGGGTAGGACCCCAGACAGCATCGTCAGGTGCCATCATAAAAAGTGCTGTGACAGCTTCGTCACCGCCCTTTTCATATTTCCATTCTGTACCGCTGATGTTCTCTGTCAGCAATTTGTTCAGCACGACCGCATCAAATAGTGGAAGAAAGAGCTCCACGCCTTTGCGTGTGGCGTCATCAATAACCTCACAGGCGCAAACGGCATTAAGTTTTTTTGAATTCGGATGTTGTGCCGTTTTCAGAAACTTACACGTAATCATCTTGGTCCCTCCTTTGACAGCTAAAACAAAAAGTAATCCGACAATCAATATTAATTTGCCTATAATATCAGTAGACTTCGACGGCTGGGATAAATATCCTTTTTATCTATTTAAAATACTTTCCAATATTTCTTGAAAACGTGAATCATCCGCGGCGCTTCTTTTTTTAGGTCCTTTTGTTCGGCCGCCGCCGCGCCTTAATTTTGCTTTAACTTCGCGTTCTTCCAATAAAAAATCCATTTTGCCGCTTTTGTATTCAACTCCAGCAGGGCTCAGGCAATAGGCATTTTTACTTAAGATAAGTGCTGCAAGTCCCCAATCTTGCGTAATAACTAAGTCACCGGGACTTGTCAGATTAAAGATCTTTAAATCAGCCTCCTGCGAGTTGGTATCCACGCTGAAGTGTTTACTATTTTCAATGTTATGGTCCAAGCTCGATATTGTATAAACATCGAAGTTATGTTTTGCTCCTGCTTCCTGACAGATTTTTAAGACTTGTTTTGGACAAGCGTCAGCATCAATAATTATTCGCATTTTATCCTCTTTCGGTTGTATTGATATAGTTGTTTTTGCTTTATTTTAACATATCCAACCTAATTTATAAGGAGGATAAGGAGAAATAGAAAAACAATTCACAGAATTTTCAAAAATAAAATCCAGAATGTTGCAGGTATCTTGCTTATTTTGTCGTAATAGAATGGAAAAACGGAATGCAAAAAATAAGACGGTGAAAGCTGTCAGTCAGGAGGAAAATGATGAGCAAGTATCTGATCACCATTACAACAGTTCTGCTATTGGGAGCTTCGCCAATTGTTTACGGTCAGTATAGTCAGCTTCTAGGACCGGTGGACACTCAAATACATATAATGCAAACATTGGATGAGCTGTTGACGGGAACGCAATGGCAAGTCAAACCTTTGCAGCAAAACTCGCAGCAGCAGGAAGAGGAGCTTCCGCCTAAAAAACAACCTCCGCAACAACAGCAACAGCAGCAGCCGAAGCAGCCGCCTAAACAACAACAAGGGCAGCATCAACAGCAGCAACCAAAGCAACCGCCTAAACAACAGCAGGGGCAGTATCAGCAGCAACCGCAGGAGCCACCAAAACAACAACCGGGGCAGCACCAGCAGCAACAGCCGAAGCAGCCACCAAAACAACAACAAGGGCAGCATCAACAGCAGCAACCAAAGCAACCGCCTAAACAACAGCAGGGGCAGTATCAGCAACAGCAACAGCCGAAGCAGCCACCAAAACAACAACAAGGGCAGTACCAGCAGCCACAGCAGTATCCTAAACAGCACCAGGAGCAATACCATAAACTGCCAAAATACTTTGAAAACCACAACGATTGGGGACACACTTATTATCAGCAGTTTACCTGGCACCAACGGCAGCACCATCACAAGAGATATATTTCACCATTTAAATGGTACGATCCATGGGATTTTTGGTATGATAGGTTCCACTATTCCGACCTTTATTTCTTTGGTTTAGTTTATGATGATGATTGGGCATGGATGTTCCCTGGCTGCTATACTTATTATTGGTATGATTATGAAAGGGATGATCATGGTTTCTACTATAGGGGCAAGCGGATTACCAAATTGATCATGGTCTTCCATCCGCATGATGGATTGATAGGTATCGGGTTTATGTACAAGGGCATCTTTGTTTTCCTGCGTGATGACATGGAAGAATATTATTTTGACGATGAGCCGACTTTGATTATCGTGGCCCGTATTTTTCATCGTTAAAAAAGATACCGGCCGTTAGTGCAGCGGCCGGTATCTTCATCATAAAACCTTTGCGATACATGTTTGTTTGGGGATGGGTAATGTATGTGAAAAGGCTGTCCTTGTTAATAATTATTAGTATATATGTTGCAAACATTTTTTGCCAAAATTGGTTATGTATAGTATAATAATAGCCATTAAAATGTTTTGAAAACTTCATATGATGAAAACAGGTGACCTTGGTCTTAATAGATAAGCCGGTGTGAGTCCGGCGCGGTCCCGCCACTGTAATGAGGAGCGAACCCATAATATGCCACTAAGATAGTTCTTGGGAAGGTATGGGTAAGCGATGATCCAGAGTCAGGAGAACTGCCTGTTTTGCATTCACCGATATACCTACGAGCGATGGGAGGGGTGGCACAAACGTGAGCAAATATCACTTTTGTATTTTATCTTCCCTGCAATTATTGCAGGGATTTTTTATTTCTTGGTTTTGGTAAGTGGGTTCATATAATGAAAGGAATAAGGTGTGAAAATGGTTGTTTACCCAATAAACCTAAAGATTGCCGGTAAAAGCTGCGCTGTTATCGGCGGCGGTATGGTTGCCTGCCGCAAGGTAAAGTCACTTCTTGCTGCAGGAGCAGATGTCACTGTATTAAGTCCCCATTTAATGACAGAACTTGCTGAAATGGCCGAGAAAAAACAATTTAAATATATTGCAAGGCCTTACCAAAAAGGCGATTTAACGGGATTCTATCTTGTAATTTGCGCAACTGATAATTTTGTTGTTAATCAAATGGCAGCTTCTGAGGCAGAGAGTCTGGATATCTTGGTCAACGTAACGGATGCGCCGGAACTTGGCAATTTTTCAGTGCCGGCCCAGATTAAGCGTGGGGATTTGCTGCTTACAGTTTCTACCGGCGGCAAAAGCCCGGCAATGGCAAAAATGCTGAGACAGGAACTAGCTGAGCATTATGGAGAAGAATATGCGTTATATCTTGATATGATTGATAAAGTACGTCAGGAAACAAAGCAGAAACTGGCAACGCCTAAGCAGCGTGAGCTCTTTTGGCGTGAAACAATAGATGAAGAAATTCTGGCCTTATTAAGGCAGGGGTTAATTAAAGAGGCGGAGGCAAAGATTTGTCATGCAGCTAGTAGTATTGGGATTGAATCATAAAACCGCACCGGTTGAGGTGAGGGAATGTTTTTCTTTTTCGGAGGAGCAAGTTAAACAGGCTTTGAAGGAGGTTCGCAGCTGTGAGGAATTCCGTGAGTGCGTTTTGCTATCGACTTGCAACCGTACTGAGCTTTATGCTGTCGTCGAGGATGCTGAAACAGCATTGCCGTTTATGAAGAAATTTTTGCAGCGTGTAGCGGTAAATCCGCCTGCAGCAAATAATTACCTGTTCTTTTATACGGATGAGGATTGCATCAACCACCTGTTTAGAGTCGCAGCAAGCTTGGATTCTTTGATTATAGGAGAAGGACAAATTCTTAGCCAGGTCAAAAAGGCTTATTCGCTGGCGCGTGATGTTCAGGCGACCAGCACTGTTCTCAATACGTTATTTAACAGAGCTATTGCTGTTGGTAAAAAGGTGCGTACTGTGACACATATAGCTTATAATGCCGTGTCAGTAAGTTATGCGGCAGTAGAGATGGCGAAGAAGTCTTTTGGAGATTTGAGTGAGTCTACGGTTTTGATTGTCGGTGCAGGACAGATGAGTGAATTAACGGCCAAACATCTCGTTGCTAATGGTGTAAAAACTGTGTTTGTTTCTAACCGCAACTATAATAGGGCAGTTGATTTAGCGAAAAAGTTTAGTGGCATAGCTGTACATTTCGACGATTATATGCAGGCGGCCAGTAAGGCTGATATTGTAATTACCTCAACTGGTGCACCGCATTATATAGTTCGTTCCTGGGATGTTGCCCATTTGATGCCAAAAAGGGAAGGGAAACCGCTCATCTTCATTGATATTGCGGTACCGCGGGATGTGGAGCCGGAAGTAGGCGCAATCAAGGGGATAACATTGTATAATATAGATGATTTGGAAGCAGCTGTAGCTACGAATATCAAATTGAGGAAAAAAGAAGCGCAGGCAGCAGAAAAGATAATTGTTGCTGAACGTGCTGAATTAGTAGAAAAATTCCAGTATCTTTCTTACCAGCCTGTATTGGCTAATCTGCGTGATAAAGCAGAACGAATGCGGCTTCGGGAAGTTAAACGTGCTTTGGCGAAGCTGCCGCATATCTCGCCGGAAGAAAGAAAAATCATGGAAAATATGTCAAAGATGATCGTGCGCAAATTGATGCGTGATCCTATGATCAGCATGAATGAAGCAACTGGAACAAATAAAGAGAACTTTTATCTTGACGCTATTTGTGGTTTATTCAAACTTGATTCAATAGAGGAGAATAGCAATAATGAAGAAAAAAATTGTTATCGGTACGCGCGGTAGTAAACTAGCTTTATGGCAGGCAGAACACATCGCCAGTCTTATTCGCGAAAAGTTCCCGACAATTGAGGTTCAATTAAAAAAGATAGTTACTACTGGTGATAAGATACTCGATGTGCCGCTGGCAAAAATCGGCGGTAAAGGATTGTTTACGAAAGAACTGGAAAATGCGATGCTGTCCGGTGAAATTGACTTGGCTGTACACAGTTTGAAGGATATGCCGACTGAGTTGCCTGAAGGTTTGATATTGGCGGCTATTACTACTCGTGCTGATGCCGGCGATGCCTTCGTCAGCTTGCGTTACCGATCTCTCGCTGAATTACCGCCTGGTTCTAAAGTAGGTACATCCAGTTTGAGGAGAAGAGCGCAGATTCTTAAATACCGCCCTGATTTGCAGACTATCGATCTGCGGGGCAATCTTGATACCAGGATCAAAAAACTGGAAAATCAGGAAATGGATGCTATTATTCTGGCTGTCGCAGGATTGAAACGCTTAGGCCTTGAGCAATATATTACGCAGGTGCTGCCTTATGAAATTTGTTTGCCGGCAGTTGGTCAGGGAGCTTTAGCCATTGAAACCAGACAGAATGATGCTGAGACAATGGCAGTACTGGCATTTTTGAATGACCAGGAAACGATTGCGGCTGTCAGTGCCGAAAGAGCTTATCTAAGAGAAGTACAGGGCGGCTGTCAGGTTCCTGTAGGTGTGCATGCTGAAGTCCAGGATGAGAAATTGATTTTGGAGGCAACGATTCTGAAAGTGGATGGGTCAAGAGAAATACGTGAGCAGATTTGCGGAAGCTGCAGTGAAGCAGAAGAACTTGGTATCAAGTTGGCACAAAAAATGCTGGCTGTCGGCGGCAAGGAAATCTTGGATGAATTGATTGAATATTGATGAGGCAAAATCTTATGTTTGCAGCCTCTAAGGCGCTTACGTATATATTAGGAGGAAAAAATATGCCAGGAATGGTTTATCTAATAGGGGCAGGCCCCGGTGATTACAAGCTTATCAGTTTGAAGGGGCACGAATATATTCAGATTGCAGATACTATCGTTTACGATAGGCTGGCCGATGAACGTTTGCTTGCGGCTGCGCGCCCCGATGCTGAAATGATTTATGTAGGCAAAGCTTCCAGCAAACATACTATGCGTCAGGAAGAAATAAATCAGGTGCTGGTGAACAAAGCGCAAGAAGGCAAAATTGTTGTGCGCCTAAAGGGCGGTGATCCGTTTGTCTTTGGCCGCGGCGGCGAAGAAGCTCTGAAACTGGTTGAAAATGGTATTCCTTTTGAAGTTGTGCCAGGTATAACTTCTGCAATTTCTGTGCCTGCGTATGCCGGCATTCCGGTCACGCACAGGGGTATAGCGACTTCTTTTGCGGTGATAACCGGGCATGAAGACCCGACGAAGAGTGAATCAACGATTAAATGGGACAAATTGGCGACAGGTGTAGATACGCTTGTATTTTTGATGGGTGTGGAAAATCTGCCGCACATAACTGCAAAACTCATCGAAAACGGACGTCCGGCAGCAACACCGGCAGCTGTTATTCGCTGGGGTACAAAGCCGGAACAGCGTGTGCTGGAAACGACGGTAGGCAGAGCTGCACAGGATGTAGCAGAGCAAGGACTAAAACCTCCTGCTATCTTCCTGGTGGGTGAGGTAGCTGCTTTGCGGCAGCAATTGGCATGGTTCGACACCAAGCCTCTATTCGGCAAAACCGTATTGGTAACCAGGGCCAGGGAACAGGCCAGTGTTTTGACTAACGAATTGGAAAAACTAGGCGCACGTTGTATTGAGGCACCGGCTATCAAAATTGTAGAACCGGAAAGCTTTCAGCCTTTGGATGATGCTTTGAAAAAGCTTGCACAATATAATTGGGTGATCTTCACCAGTGCTAATGGTGTCGAACGCTTTTTCGAACGTCTCTGGTCAGAAGGCTATGACTGCCGTATGCTAAGCAATGCGAAAGTTGCAGCTATTGGCTCGCAGACTGCAGCAAAATTGAAAAATTACGGCATCAAAGCCGATATCATACCGCCGGAATTTCGCGCCGAAGGTATTGTGGATGCGCTGCAGGGAGAAATCGAGCCGGGCATGAATATATTGCTGGCACGGGCACTGGAGGCCAGAGATGTGCTGCCGGAAAAATTGCGCGAGATGGGTGCGAGTGTTAATGTAGTGCCGGTCTATCGGACAGTAACTGGTACTGCTGATCGTGATTTGGTGCGCGAACAGCTGCAGTCTGGTGCGATTGATATAGTTACTTTTACCAGCTCTTCCACAGTAACCAATCTTTTGCAGCTGTTGGGTGACGAAGGTGTTAATCTGCTTAAGAAAGCTAAGGTAGCCTGCATTGGACCGATTACAGCTGAAACCTGCGAAGAACATGGTATCAAGACGGATGTTAAAGCTGAAGAATATACTATTACTGGCTTAGTGAAAGCCATTCGCGAATTGTATGGGGAGGAAGAGAAATGACAACACCTTTTATTCGCCCCCGACGCCTGCGGGTATCGGCCGGTGTACGTACGCTGGTGCGTGAAACTGAATTATCCGCAGCAGATTTTATTTTTCCGCTGTTTGTAGTGCCAGGAACAGGCATCAAGGAAGAAATCACCTCTTTACCGGGGATTTACCATCTTTCTCCGGACATGGCGGTGAAGTTAGCCAAAGAAGCTTACGAGGCAGGCATTCCTGCTGTTATTGTCTTCGGTTTGCCAGAGTATAAGGATGAACAAGGCTCCAGCGCCTGGGATGCTGCGAGCCCTGTGCAGGAGGCAATTCGCCGGATCAAGGCAGCGCTGCCGGAACTCGTTGTTGTCAGCGACGTTTGTCTCTGCCAATATACCAGCCATGGCCATTGCGGCATGCTGAACGGTGAAAAAATTGACAATGATTCCACGCTGCCGCTTTTGGCACAAACTGCGCTCAGCCATGCGGAGGCAGGAGCAGATATTGTCGCTCCTTCCGATATGATGGACGGCCGCGTACTGGCCATTCGGGAAAAATTAGACGAGCATGGTTTTCAGGATGTGTCCATCATGTCTTATTCTGTCAAATATGCATCGGCCTATTACGGACCTTTCCGCGAAGCAGCGGATTCTGCTCCGCAGTTCGGTGACCGCCGTTCTTACCAGATGGACCCAGCGAATGCACGCGAAGCAGTAAGAGAAGCTGTTTTGGATGTAGCTGAAGGTGCTGATATGCTGATGGTCAAGCCGGCACTCGCTTATCTTGATGTGGTGCGCCAGATTCGCGATAATTTTGATCTGACTTTGGCAGTTTATAATGTCAGTGGCGAATATGCCATGGTCAAGGCTGCAGCAGCCAACGGTTGGATTGATGAGAAACGCATTGTTTTGGAAACGCTGCTCGGTATGAAAAGAGCAGGTGCAGATATTATTATTACATATCATGCTTTGGATGCAGCACGCTGGCTGCAGGAGCAATAAGCCTTTTTAAATTTGAGGAATGAAGGAGTACGGAAAAGCTATGACATTAAATCTGGAAAAATCAGCGGCAGCTTTTGCCGAAGCAAAACAAGTCATCCCCGGCGGGGTTAACAGCCCGGTGCGTTCTTTCCGCAGTGCCGGCGGTACACCGCCTTTCATTGCCAAGGCTAACGGCAGTCATATATATGATATTGATGGCAATAAATACATTGATTATATTGAATCCTGGGGCCCGATGATTTTGGGACATGCTCATCCTGTGGTGACGGAAGCTTTGCAGAAAGCATTACTTTTAGGAACGAGTTACGGTGCGCCGACTTTGCTGGAAACGGAACTCGCTGAGCTTGTCACAAAAGCGGTTCCTTCCATTGAGATGGTGAGAATGGTCAACTCCGGTACAGAAGCGACAATGAGTGTTTTGAGACTCGCCAGGGCTTATACGAAACGTAATAAAATTATTAAATTTGCCGGCTGTTACCACGGCCATCATGACAGTCTTCTGGTGAAAGCCGGTTCAGGTGCAACTACTTTCGGTGTACCGGACAGTCCTGGCGTGCCGCCAAGTGTTGCTGACGGTACGATTGCGGTTGAATATAATGACGCAAAACAGCTGGCAGAAGTTTTCAGCCGTATGGGAGAAGAAATTGCTGCCGTAATTATTGAACCGGTGCCCGGTAATATGGGTATGGTGCTGCCGAAGACCGGTTATTTGGAAAAAGTCAGGGAGCTGACAAGCCAATATGGAGCTCTCTTGATTTTTGATGAGGTTATGTCCGGTTTCCGTGTCGCTTATGGCGGCGCGCAGTCAATTTTTGGTATTAAACCTGATCTGACCTGTCTAGGCAAAGTAATCGGCGGCGGGCTGCCGGTAGGTGCTTACGGCGGGCGCAGGGATATTATGGAACACATCGCACCGGCTGGACCTGTTTATCAGGCGGGTACCTTGAGCGGTAATCCGCTGGCGATGACGGCAGGCATTGCTACGTTAAAAATTATTAATTCTGACCAGGATTTCTATCAAAAACTAAGTGCCAAAGTACAGGCATTAAGTGCTGGTATCAAGCAGCAAGCTGAAAAACATGGTTTGACGCTGCAATATCACAGCCTTGGTTCCATGATGTGCATTTTCTTTAGCGAAGAGCCGGTCTATGATTATGAGAGTGCCAAAAAATCAGATGTCGGTGCTTTTAATACATATTTCCATGCTATGCTGGAAGAAGGAATTTACCTTGCTCCTTCCCAGTTTGAGGCTGGTTTTATGTCAGCGGCTCACAGCGAAGCTGATATTGCGGCTACTATTGAAGCCAGCGGCAAGGCCTTTGCCAAAGTTGCCGAATATTACAGCAAAAAATAAAATATTGCTTAGAGAAGAAATAGCCCTCGCAAAATTTGCGAGGGCTTTAAAGTTGTGGCAGGGAAAGAAAATTAGGCGTATAATAGATGAATCAAAACAAAGAGGTGATGCAAAATGGATATGCCTGCAATAACATTGCCGGCAGCCGTAACAGATACGATTCAGAGCTGGAGTACCGAAAGCCCCGTACTGGATTTATCCGACAGACTTGGCGTAGTGAAAGAAACTTGGGATCTGCAGACCTTCAGTGATTTGCAGGATGGTAAAGTCGCTGTGCCTGACGAAGTAATTAACGACACTTTAGCGAAGGCTATTGATGATAGCGAGCGCGTGAAGGAACTTACGATAGAGTCCCTGGAAAACCATCAGTTGAAAGTGACGGCTGTCACAGCAAAATCAGGAAAGCTTGTTATGATTTGTCAGCTGGAGCAGTTCGAACATGATAAAGACCACTCTGTGATTAAATTAAAAGCCTTGAGTAAACAATTGCCGGACAGACCAATGATGTCTTGGATTTTTTCCCGCATCAGTTTGTCTCTTGCTGCTAAACTTGTAGGTCATATTGATCCTGGTAAAGGCGTAAACATACAATTTAATGGCAACGAGATAACTGTTGACTTTCATCAGGCTTTGTATCAATCAGCTATCGGCGGCGTGGAATTGTTTGGCTATAGGCCGCTTGATTATCTGACTGTCTATAGTGCGATGCCGAATAAAGGCTATGTAGAATTTCAAACCAATCTGGCTTTGCCGGATAATATCAAAGGAATAATTCAGAATTCATTGCAGTTGGCACAAAACTCTTGATAAAAAAGCATCCCACACTTTTTGTGTGGGATGCTTTTTAAGTATGTGCTTTATTTTTATAAAACAAGAATAAACCGAGACCTACCAAGGTGACTATGATGCCGATACCTTGCCGCAGAGTTATAAGTTCGCCGAGAATAAAATAGGCCAAAATACAGGTGCCGATTGTTTCGCCCAATATACTCATGGAGATAACGGAGGTGCTGAGCCATTTTAACAGCCAGTTAAGCAGCATTTGCCCTAAGATGGTCGAGATGAAGGCTATACCGAGAAAGGCAGCCCAGGTATTTTGAGAGTAATCAATGAAAGATAGCTGTTGACTGATGGCATAGAATGCCAAGAAAAATGTGCTGGCGGCATAACCTAAGATAGAATAAGGCACTACCGCTAGTTTTTGCCGCATATGCTGTCCAATAAAAAAATAGGCAGTGATAAAACCAGCAGCAATGAAAGCAAGCAGATCGCCGTAGAGAGCCTGCATACTGATTTGAAAATCTCCCCAGGCAATAATGAAACTGCCAAGCAAAGCAACGATACTGCTGATAATCGCACCAAAATTAAACCGTTCTTTAAATAAGAAATAGCCGCCTACAAACGAAAAGAGTGGTTGTAAGGTCACGATAACGGTTGAACTGGCAACAGACGTGTAGTTGAGCGATTCAAACCATAAGATGTAATGTATAGCAAGAAAGAGCCCTGATAACAGTCCTGTCTGGAATTGACGCCTGGAAAGAGAACGCAGATCATGCCAATAAGTTTTATCCAAAAGCAAAAGCGGCAAGAGCAATAGCAGTGCGAAGAGAAGACGGTAGAAAGCCGTAATTGCAGAGGGAGCAGCTGCTAGTTTTACAAAGATGGCCGAAGTCGATAGGGCCAATACGCCTAAAAATAAAGTTAGATAATGTAGAATTCCTGCTTGCATCAGATGACTCCTTATGTTGCTGATTATAAAATGCATTATATTATATTTGCGGTCGCAATTACAACATTATTTAATAACTATCATATAAGACTATTAAGATAAAAATCCTCTGCATTTAAACGCAGAGGATTTTTTTATCTTAGAAGCGGTAGGAAACCAGTTAGTTTATTTACTTTTTTCTTGTCGCCATAAATGGCTATGCCCAGATAGTTATGTTTTTCTTCCTGCACAGAGGCTGCTTTTGCAACATACTCGCTGTAAATGTTGCAGCTCTGCGCTACGTCAGAAAAATCGACAGCAACTAAATTACTGAATTCTTCATTGTACAATTTTTCTCTCAGCATTTTGAGACTTTCCTGATTTCCTTTTAACATAGCCACAGGTATCGATATAATACCAAGGTGTGTTTTGTGTGAAGCATCAAGCACATTAGGCCCTACCTGCTCTGGTACCTGCTTGCCAAGAGTAATACCCAATATCGCAGAAGTATTAGCAATAACACCTAGTGGTAATTCTGCATCTATAACCATCACACATTTTTTTGCTGAATCTGACATTGCAAGCGCTCCTTATTATTTGAAAATTTTCATGTATTGTTTTGGTGTTAAACCAATGAATTTTTTGAAAAAATTGGAAAAATGACTTTGGTCGGTAAAACCAGTCTGCAGAGCTGTTTCAAGTGGAGAAATACCTTGTTCCAGAAGTTTTTTTGCTTTGACGATGCGAATCGTTTCTAAGTAACTATAGGGAGAAATTCCTTTTTGTTTGGTAAAAGAACGCAATAGGTGGTATTTGCTGAGCCCAGTCAGGCTGCTTAACTGATTCAAAGTGATATTTTCTTTATAGTTTTTTTCTAAAAACTCACATATGGCATTGATTTCTGCGCTTAGTTCAAGTTGTGGAGATGTAGTTTTTTGCTCAGTAAATTCTGCAATCAGCTGTTCTAAGAGAAAGAAAAACAACTCTTCCTTGCGAAAATCTTTTTCTTCGTGCATGATGATTAAATGCAGTTCTCGTAACAGCGTGACAAGTTCACTATGAAAGACAACCTGTGTTGTAAAATAGGGCAGATAATCTTTACCAGTTATTTCTAAAACCGCTTTCTTCATGATTTCCGGTTGAATATTTAGACAGCGATAATCCAAAGTCCTGTCATCTATTTGAACGCAAGTATGATTATCACCAGGATTAAACAATAATAAATCGCCAGGTTCAACAGTATACTCGTTGTTTTTACAGGAGAGATGACGTTGTCCGTTTTCGATGAAACCTATAACATAATGTTCATGAAAATGGTTAGGAAATTTTTGCATGATACCTTGGAAATGATAGGCTTCAACATTGAGCTCAAAGTCATACTTTACTGTCCGAATTTCATTTTTCACCCAATAATCCTCCTTCCTTATTACTCTGATACTTAGTGTAGCATCAGTGATAAGAGATTTTCTTGTATGATGTTGCTTTATTTTTCTAAAAAAAGAGGAAAACGAAAAAATCTCCCTATGAAGGGAGATGAAATCTTATTTTACTTTTTTGTCTTTCTTTTTATTTTTCATGTATTCTGTGAAGAAGAGCAGAGCCCGATAGGCACCATAAAGTGATTGAACAACAAATAATATTACAAGCAAGGCAAGTAAAACAGGAGATAGCCCTGAACCCGTCTTGAAAATAGCATCTTTAGCAAACATATGAAGGACTCCTAACTCTCAAGCATTAAAATGCTTTTATAGATATAATTAACAACAAGAAAATAATGTGAAATATTTTAGTTGTTTGAAAGATTAGTTAAGAAATATTAAATGATATTTTATTATAGCATTTGCACAAGTGGTTGTTCGAAAAATTCTATTGTCGAATTAAATTGTCCGGAAAATCGACGGTGATATTTAAAAAACTATTTTTTAGTCAGGTATTCTTTTTCGATAGAATCAATATCTTTAATGACGTCTTGCCCAAAAAGGCTGATCATTTTTGACTTGGCCTTTTCTTTTACAGACTTATCTATATATATCAAGCAAACTGCTACTGCAAATACAAGTACACCTAAGTCATCGCTATATCCGACTGCCGGTATTAGGTCAGAAATTGCATCCAAAGGTAAGATGAAGTAGCCAAGAGCACTTAATACGGTTCCTTTAACTTTTAGCGGGACTCCCGGTTTTAGAGCGGCATAATATAGGAGCAAAGCCAGATATATTACTGATGTACCCGCCATCTTGGCATATTTAGCAATCTTATCAAAAAATGATTTTTCGGAATAATTATCTTCGTAATTCATATAATTCTTCATCTGCCTTTCAGTTTATATTAATTTTGTCTGAGTAGTTTTTTCTACAAAATTTATAAAAATTCCTTCTCTGCCTGTGAATTACAACAAAAAAGCTCCCGTTAGAGGGAGCTAACATCATGAACATTATTGTTATGATGCATTTTGCTGAACAAGCATATTATTTGGTATTCGTATATTGATACTGGCTCTTCATAGATTTTATGATGCTAACCGAAGAGTTATTACGCCAGAAACTATTAAAAAGGATGCTATCATATTTGCGATTGTTAGTTTTTCTTTCAGGAAGACTGCGGAAATAATCATAGCAAATAAGATTGAAGTTTCTCTTAATGCGGCTACTACAACAACAGGTAAAAATGTCATTGCCCATAAGGCTAAACCGTATGACGCCATCATACCCAGCCCTCCAATTATTCCCAAATGCCAGTAAACCTTAGTGTAGTTAATAAAATCTGAATAATTATCAATAAAACGCCAGCCAACCAAAAGGATACCTTGAAATAACATTATCCATAACACATAAGATATCGGTGAATGTGATAAACGAACACCTATACCATCAACAAGAGTATATGCTGCAATAATTAATGCATTTAAGAGTGCTAACCATATTCCTTTTGTTGAGGAATGATCGGATTTTAATGCTATTACAAGTATTCCGATACAAATAAAAAAAATACCAACCCATGCTTGCAATGTAATATTTTCTCCTATAATGGCTATTCCTAAAAAGGCTACCAAAAGGGGAGCTGTACCTCGCATCAGCGGATATGTCTGGCTCATTTCTGCGATGCGATAAATATGCCCAACCAAGGTAAAGTAGATAACCTGCAAAATAACCGATGCAAAAATAAAAAGCCAACTTTCTCTGTCTGGTTGGATTGTAAAAGGTAATACACAAGCAGCGATCAGGGTGCCAAAGGCTGCTACTAATACTGTCGTTAAAGTTGAATTAGCACCATTTTTAACTATTGCATTCCAAGCTGCATGTGAAAAAGCAGCAAAAATGACAATTGCAAAAACAAAAGTATCCACGAATTTGTTTCCTCCAAGTTATTTTTGTATTTTAATTTATTATATTATCCATTATTTAGTCGAATCGAGCCATCAACAAAAAAGCCCCTCGAAAAGAGGAGCACATAATCATTGGAGCGGATGGCGACACATGCAATACGAGATCGGCGAGAGCGAAGCGAGGCGCAGATGAAGTAGGGCAGCGGTTACGAGCGTAACGAAGTGTAGAGAGATAACTTCAAACAACCGAATCGAGCCATCAACAAAAAAGGTCATCATTTATATGGAGTAATATGAACAAACTATTGCTAGAAGATTATTCCTTTGTCAGAAAGAATTTTTATGTAAATTTCTGCATTTTGTAAAGGTTTTTTGAAAATAAACCAAAGAAACGAGTCACTACACCTGTGCCAAATTGAAAATTTAAATAAGTCATGGTTACATGTGACTTGGTCTCAATAGGATATTCGGAGACCATAAGAAATATTTAAAAGCCATTCGGTTGGAATTGAGGACTATAACAAATTTTACTATTTTTGCCGAAAATTGGCCCAAACAATAGATTCTTTATGATGTTACTTGTTCTTTGAGGTTTTTTGCCATCAGCAATCAGAGTCTTCACTGTTTTTGAATATGCAGTAGCAGAGCATATACACTATAATTAAAGTAATAATAGTCTTGCTATAGGAGTTGGAACGTTACGCACAGACCATTTTGGAGGCAGTCCGGAACGGTAATTTTTTATTTAAAAGAATCTTAACCCCAACATTTTTCAGAACGACATACTGTGCAACGAGGAGTTTTAATGAAAATATAACACGGAATATAGAGGAAAATCCATTAATAATAGTATGGACAAATTAATGGATTTTCTTAGGACTTACCTGTCTTTGACAGTATTGGCAATAGATAATATAAAACAATTCCAATTATATATATTAATCAAAAAAACTGGTTAAAGATGTCGTTATTTTTTGGTTAGAAATATTATTCACATGATTTTTATCGTATAAATGAAGAACTTCATGCCCGATAATTCTCCAATGCTCTACGGAGGTTTTTCCATATAATGCAACTATCTTTTTATTAAGAGCGCCGGCAATATGACCTAGCCCGCCATCACCGCAAAGAACAATGTCAGCTGCGTTAACGTAAGAAATGAAATTATGAATATTAGGAGTTGTATATATTTCTGTATCTACTTTTAACAAGGATTTTAAATCAACTGCTTTGGGAAGATCGCTTTCCTTTGCCGTAATCAAGACCGAAAAAGGATAATTATTAGAAAAAGAATTGAGTATATCAGCTGTTTTCTGATTAGATAATTGAGACGTTTCACGATTGTTAGACACTTCAACCATAATATGTTTTTTACCGGTATATTGGCATTTATAAGGTTGAATAAGTTCCTGATTGAATTCAGGATAAACTTCATCAGGAATCTTTTCGATGCTGTGATCGAAAAATTTTAAGCTGCAGAGAGCTACAGAAGTCTTATATAATTCATCTTCGCTGCAACTATATGGATGATTTACCGTTTTTGATATAATGCTGGTTACACGGCCATATCTTTCTTTAGCACCAATCAAATACAGAAACAAATTATTTAGTTTGGGATAATCCGGCATAGGGGAGAACCCTATATCAGGTTGAATATATCTGTATTTCAAAGCAGTTTTAAGGGTTTTAAGATATTTATTACCTTTTGGTATGCAATAGACATGGGCATCTGGAAAAAAATATCTTACAAGCTCAACGTTTCTATAATTCATAAAAAAGTAAAAATCGCATTTGCCATAAGCTATTTGCAAATAATTGCAAATAGGTACCATTCCGGCGAGAAAATCACCTAGACCAGTACGCCTGATCATAACAATTTTTTTCATGCAATCACCTCTAAAAAAATTCTCTAACAAGCAAACCTTTCTGACTACTTTGCAATATTTATTTTCTTATCGGTAAATATACGTGCAGGATATTTTTAGCTAGCTGCTTCTATGACTAGAAAGTAGTTCTGATATTGTAGTTTTAGCATGTCGTCTTTTCTCTCAATTACAACGAGGTAATTTTTCTATAAATCGATCTATGAAGCGGCAAAATACTGGAACGGAGCGAGGCGCAGATGAAGTAGGGCAGCGGTTACGAGCGTAACGAAGTGTAGAGAGATAACTTCAAACAGCCGAATCGAGCCATCAACAAAAAAGGTCCTCGAAAAGAGGAACACATAATCATTGGAGCGGATGGCGAGATTCGAACTCGTGACCCACGGCTTGGGAAGCCGGTACTCTACCACTGAGCTACATCCGCATATGAAGCTGATACACCGAATAGTATAGCGCATTTTAGACATTTTGACAACAGCGGTAGCTGGGCGTAAAGGCGCTAAGCCTGTTTTGAGAAAAAACTTTTTTGGTTGAGCTGTAAGTTATTCGCCAATAAATGAATTAATAATTCTTCAAAAGCAGAGAGAAGGGCAACACTACATAAGATATAAGGAAAGAACCCTAAATGAACAACAGGCATTAATAGTGGGAAAAGCAAGAGCAGAAATCCAGTTATCTTATTTCCATAAGTATGAAGTATCGCGAACGTTTTATATTTGATCAATACCACCAATAGTGACAGCAACCTTATAACGGCAATAATTACTATCGAGATAATGATTTCGGTATTTAACATTACTTTGATGAACGGATATAGTGAGATTATAACTGTGAAGAACATAATTAAGTCAGCCAGGGAATCAAGTCTGCTGCCTAATTCGCTTACGGTGTTACTTCTTCGCGCTAGATAGCCATCAAGAATATCGCTGACTCCACAAGCACGATAAATAAAAATATACGCTGTGCTTAATGGCAGTACTAAGAGTAAAGCCAAAGAGAGCAATATTCTAGTAAATGAAATGTAATTTGCTAATGTAGCCATAGTACCATAACCTCTCAAATGCTGGTTAGATTTTGCTGTTGTATAATTCTGCAGAAATTTACTGAGGCAGTCCGTCGCTTTATTTTTTATTATGATAACCTCAAAATTTTGCTATGTAAAGATTGAATTCAGTTTCGTATGGTGCAGCTTATTTTCATATAGCATTGGCTGCCAGAAAGTGTTTGGGATAAGGTGACCTTCAATGTTTATATGGACTTAAGCCTTGTCATGGGATAAAATGAATTAACAAGAAAAATTCTGAGGGAGTTGTATACCACGTGGAAGGAGAACCTTCGATGGGCATCGAGATATTGATTATTTTAATTCTGATTATTGCCAACGGCGTTTTTGCTCTTACGGAAATAGCTATTGTCTCTTCGCGTAAGCCTAGGTTGGAAAAATACGCGGCTGATGGCAGCAGCGGCGCTAAAGCGGCACTGGAGCTGGCCAATGATCCTACTCCTTTGCTTTCGACTGTTCAAGTAGGTATCAGCCTTATTGGCATTGTAACAGGTGCTTATGGAGGAGCAACGATAGCACAGGGTTTGACGGAATATTTGAGACCACTTCCATATATTGGGCCTTATGCAGGCACAGCTAGTATGGCGCTTGTTGTTGCTATTATTACCTATGTTTCCTTGATTATTGGTGAATTGGTCCCTAAAAGAGTGGCTCTTAATAATCCTGAGCCAATTGCTATTGTTATTGCTCGACCTATGGGATTTTTATCAAAACTTTTTATGCCAATGGTCAAGCTGCTCAGTCTTTCTACGGAATTCGTGCTGAAAGCTGCCGGTGTAAAAAAGCCAACTGATGCAGGTGTGACAGAGGACGAAATCAAAATCATGATTGCAGAAGGAACGCTGATGGGTACTTTCGAGGAAACTGAGAAGGATATCGTTGGCAGGGTATTTCGGCTTGGTGATATGCGTGCCGCCGCTTTGATGACACCAAGAACGCAAATCGATTGGATTGATCTTGATAGAGATAACGAATATTTGTGGAATGTGATAACTGAAAGCTCACATTCGAAGCTGCCAGTAGCTCGCGGCAGTCTTGATGAAATAGTTGGCATTGTTTATGTGAAGGATCTTTTGTCTAAACGTAATGCTGATAAATTGCCGATAGAGGAGAACATTGAACAGCCACTGTTTGTTCCCAGAAGTTTGCGTGCTTTCAAATTATTAGAACAATTTCAACAGTCAGGAACCCATGTTGCTTTTGTTATGGATGAATTTGGCGGTACGATGGGTTTGGTGACGCTCCACGACATTCTTGAACATCTGGTAGGTGAATTGCCTGAGGAAGATGAAGAAGAAAAGAGTATTGTCAAAAGGGATGATAATTCCTGGCTTATTGACGGGTTGCTGCCTATTGACGAATTCAAAGATTTCTTTGATTTGGAAACAATGCCGGGTGAAGATAAGGATCATTTTCAGACGTTGGGAGGTTTTGTCACATCCTTTCTTGGGTATATGCCAAAGACAGGTGAAACATTTGAATGGGAAGGCCTAAAGTTTGAAATAGTTGATATGGATAGAATGAGGATAGACAAAGTAATTGTAACAAAATTATATTTTGATGAGATTACCGAATAATTTTTTATATTAATTAATGTGGGGTTAAGATTTCCATTCGTGAAATCTTAACCCCACATTTAGTTAGTATTATATTAAATAAAAATATTTTTCAGAATCTTCGCAATTGAAGCAGGAATTTCTTTTTTGTGAAGAAGATGGGAAGAACATACAGAAATATCAGAATAAAAAAACTATTTTAAATATTTATGTAAAGGGAGGGTTAATATGTTATCCAAGACGTATACCTTAAAAATTACCAATAGTACGCAGGGGGCAAGAAATATTAAAATTCCTCTTGATGTTGAGGCACAGCCCATACGTATTGTCTCTCAGGCTGGTGACGCTTATCAGATAATTGATGATAAAACAGGTCTTGCTCCGCATAAGGTACTAGTGAAAAAAGTTGATAACGATTTATATATAAGGATTGAAGACGAAGGAGATGCGAATATCCCTGACATAATAATTGATAACTATTATGACGATACGCATCATGTACTTGTCGGAGAATACAAACCAGGGCATTTTTCAGATTATGTTGCTGATGTAGAGGAAAACGCAATTACGACTATGCAGATAGCTGCTGAAAATCAGGAAGGCTGGTTTCATCTGACACATGAAACAAATGATAATGCGCTTTTAGGTGTTCTCGGCGGTATCGGAATAATTGCTGCGGCAGCTGGTGGTGGCGGCGGAGAAGGCAACCACGCACCTGTAATTACCAGCGATGGCGGCGGCAGTACTGCCGCTGTAAGCGCCAGTGAAAATCAGGAAACAGCAACAGATGTAAATGCCACTGATTCTGATGGCGATACTATTACCTATAGTATTGTCGGTGGTGAAGACTCTGGTAAGTTTACTATTGATACAAGCACAGGTGTTTTAAGTTTTACAAGTGCACCAAATTATGAAAACCCGGGCGATTTTAATAGCGATAATGCATATGTTGTAATAGTTCAGGCCAGTGATGGCAAGGGGGGAATTGATACCCAAACGATTACGATAAATGTTACTGACGCTAATGATGCGCCTATTATTACCAGCAATGGCGGGGGAGAAGAGGCCGCAATTAATGTTCCGGAAGATTCGACGCCAGTAACGACAGTGACGGCAACCGATGCCGATGTGCCGGCGGATACTTTGACTTTCAGTATAGTTGGTGGTGCAGATGCGGCAAAATTTACCATTAATTCCAGTACCGGTGAATTAAGCTTTATTACAGCGCCTAATTATGAAGAACCTACAGATGCAAATGAAGATGGAATTTACCATGTCAATGTACAGGTAGCTGACGGACATGGCGGAATTGACATTCAAACAATTAGTATTACTGTAACTGATGCTAACTTTGCCCCTGTAATCACGAGCAACGGCGGTGGTGACACAGCCACGATCAGCGTTGCGGAGAACACAACGGCAGTGACGACGGTAACCGCAACCGATGCTGACCAGCCACCGGATACCTTGGTCTACGATATCATAGGCGGAGCGGACAGCAACAGGTTCGTGATCAATTCAAGTACGGGAGCACTAAGCTTTAATTCAGCTCCTAACTATGAGGCGCCGTTTGGAGCTGATAACAGTTATGAAGTGATAGTACAGGTTTACGACGGACATGGTGGAACAGATATACAGACAATCACGGTCAACGTGACGGACGCGAATGACGCCCCGATCATCACGAGCAATGGCGGCGGAACAAGTGCGGCTGTAAGCATAGTAGAAGATACGACGGCAGTAACGACGGTAACGGCAACCGATGCCGATGTGCCGGCGGATACACTTACCTATAGCATAACAGGCGGAGCGGATGCGGCGAAATTCACGATCAACTCCAGCACAGGAGCATTGAGCTTTATTACGGCGCCAAACTATGAAGCACCTACAGATGCAGGCGGCAATAACGTCTACGATGTCATCGTGCAGGTAAGTGATGGGCATGGCGGAACGGATACCCAGGCTATTGCGGTAACGGTGACAGACGGCAACTTTGCACCGGTAATCACGAGCAATGGCGGCTCAAGTTAATGGCCTTGAAACAGTTCGTTCCTTTTTTTCGTCTTCGATAGTTTTTGCTTTGGCGGATTGTCCTTTTGCATTGTTTTTTATAGCATGTATTGGCATTATTGGCGGTTCAATGGGTTGGGTTTATTTGCTGTTATTAATTTTTGGCTTGATAATTGGTATAGTTTTTCAATTTAGAATGAGAGAATTATCGCACAAGGAAATTCAGCGCGGACATGAAAGACATGGTTTACTGGTTGATACTATCCAGGGGTCGGAAACAATTCAATCGTCAGGAGCCGAATGGCGTTTTGCGGAAATGTGGCGTGATTTGACGACGGCTATTTCAGGTTATACCAATAAAAGCCGTAAACTATCAAATATGACTCAGATTACTACAGGAACATTAGGAACTATAGCTTATGTAAGCGCTGTTGTGGTAGGTGTTTTTGAAATTGAGGCAGGACACTTAACTACTGGCGGCATCATTGCTTGTACTATTTTAGGCGGGCGAGTGATAGGGCCTGTAGCCCAAGGTGTACAGCATATGATGCAGTGGCAATATGTTCGTGAGTCACTGCAAATGGTAGATAATCTTTTGGAACATCAACCGACACGCAGCGAAGAACAGGATTTACTGGCTCCCGAAAGATTAGAGAGCAATATGCAGCTCGAAGGAGTGCGGTTTGCTTATCAAGGAACTCCTGTTCTCAGACTAAACGTTAATCAACTTGCTTTTAAGGCTGGTGACAGGGTGGCTATTGTCGGTGCCAATGGATCTGGCAAGTCAACTCTCTTAAAAATTATGGCAGGTCTTTACCGTCCTGCCAGCGGGCAGATTCGCCTGGGAGGAGCAGATCTCTGGGAACTTGAGCCACAGATAATTAACCAATATATAGGCTATTCACCACAGGATGTTCATCTTTTTAAGGGAACTTTGAGAAGCAATATGACTATTGCCGGCGGTATTAGCGATGCCAGGGTATTGACTATAGCCAAAGAACTTGGTATTGACCGTATTGCTGCTGACAGCTCCCGGGGCATGGAAATGGAAATCAGCGAAGGCGGCCAAGGGTTATCAGGTGGTCAACGACAGCTTGTTGCCTTGTCGCGCATATTTCTTGCCGCCCCCAAAATCTGGCTTTTGGATGAACCGACAGCTTCTTTGGATGATGAATCTGAACAACGTGTTATCGAGACATTGCAAAGAAGGATTCAGCCCGATGATATTGTCTTAATCAGTACTCATAGGCCACGGACGATCGCATTATCAAACAGGATGATGGTTATGGCCAGAGGTCAGATTGTACTTGATGGACCGACAGAGGAAGTAATCAAGCGTCTGCAAGTTTTAAACGCCAAACAGACCAACACTACTGATAGTCATAAACCAACGGCGAGTACAAATAGTGATACTCTGAAAAATAATTCTGAACAGGGGGGCAAGGCTGATGTGGGACAATGATGATGGCAACAAAGAAATAAGCTCAGAACATGAAAGGCCGTCAAAGGTTTTGTGGACATTGGTTATTGCTTTTGCTGTTGTAATAGTATGGGCTTATTTCTTCCATATCGACCAAGTTGTCCGCGGCCCCGGTACTTTTATTGCTACCAGCCGTGTGCAAGTAATTCAGGCAGTTGACGGCGGCATGATAACTGCACTGAAGGTTCGGGAAGGTGATCGTGTCGAGCAAGGTCAGGTGCTAGCGACACTAGATGATACTCGCAGCACAGCAGCTGTCAAAGAACTTGATGGCAGATTAGCTGCTCTTTATGCCAAGGCAGCACGTCTTAAAGCTGAAATTGCGAATGCCGATTCAGTTCAATTTCCACCTGCGGCCGCAAAATTCCCGGAAATTATAAGGGTGGAAAAAGCATTATTTAACCAAAGAACATCTGGGTTTCAGGAAGAGATGCGTACGGCTGCCGTTGCTGTCAAGCTCGCCAGAGAAGATGCAAGGTTGATTGAGAACCTGGCAGATAATGGCGATGTCAGTCGTTCGGATGTTATACGAGCACAAAAGGCTGTGAATGAAGCTGAGGCTATGATGATTAATCGGCGGAATAAATATTTGATGGAAGTTGGTACGGATCTGACCAAAGCAGAAGATGAGATAGCGCAGAATGAGCAAGTAAGGGCACAAAGGCTGCAACAGCTTGATAATACAGTTTTAAAAGCTTCGGTACCTGGTATTGTCAAGAATATGAGGCTTACTACCCCTGGCAGTGTTTTAAGGTCCGGAGAGGAATTGATGCAGATAGTTCCGGTAGATGAAGACCTGATTGTTGAAGTTAAGGTCAGACCTGCAGATATTGCTCAACTGCGCCCGGGACTGCCGGCTAATATCCGTGTTGATCCTTATGACTACACTATTTATGGTGCGGTTGCTGGTAAGGTATCCTATGTCAGTGCTGATACGCTGAAAGAAGATACAAGAGCAGGTGAACAAGTCTTTTATCGTGTGCATGTTACTACCAAAGGAGCTCCTGTTGTTACACAGACGGGCAAGGAAATAGAAATTTTGCCAGGTATGACTTCACAGGTTGACATTCGTATTGGTGACCGTACAGTTCTCGAGTATTTATTGAAGCCTTTACGTAAAACGCTGACAGAAGCTTTTGGTGAACGTTAATGCAAAATATTCTCTTGCTGCTTTGCGGCAAGAGAATATTTTATATAAAACCAAGAAGGTTTTCTTGTAAAATAGGCGAATGACTTTTTATAATAGTTTTATATAAAAGTCTGGAGGCTTACAAACGTGGAATTTTTGCAAACAGTTATCAGCCTGCTGGTTATCGTAATCATGGTAGCCTGCGGTTTTTTCTTTGCCAAGATGAAATGGATCACGAAAGAGACAGCGCCGCTTATGCCGATGCTTGTCAATAGGCTGGCTTTGCCGACTTATATGATCTGGAATTTCTTGACGAATTTTACGAAGGATGATTTTTTTAGCTTAGCTGGTGGTCTTGTCGTACCCTATATTGCGATGCTCATCAGCTATATTATTGCTGGTTTTGTTGCCAGAATGGGAAATGTACCGCAGGAACGGTCGGGCATCTTCCAGGCTGGTTTTTTCTCATCTTCGGCAATTTTCATCGGAGTACCGGTCTCGCTTGCTCTTTTTGGGGATAAATCTATTCCCTACGTATTGATTTATTTTCTGGCTAACGCGAGTATGTTCTGGACCTTGGGCAACTACAGCATCAATAAAAGCTGCAGCAGCAATCCTTCACCTATTTTCAGCTGGAATACTGTCAGACTTGTCTTTTCTCCGCCGCTTGTCAGTTTTATTCTTGCCTTGGTACTGGTGCTGCTCGAAGTTACTTTGCCTGCGTTTATCCTGAGCAGTTTTAAGTATCTCGGTTCAATGGTTACACCGCTTTCGATGCTGTTTATCGGTTATACCCTGAGCACCGTTAAGCTATCTGAATTAACTTTTGCCAAGGATATTAATCTGCTGCTCGTTGGCCGTTTTCTGATATCACCAATGCTTGTCATATTGGTAGCGCAATTTATAGAAATACCTTATATGATGCGTCAGGTATTCGTTGTTCTGTCAGCCTTGCCGGTGATGACGCAGGTGCCGATTCTGGCTAGTATTTACGGTGCTGATACCAAATATGCGGCAATTATCGTCAGCTTGACAACTTTGCTGTGTCTTCTTGTTATTCCGCTTTATATGTGTTTCTTCTAAGGTTAATGTTAGTTTTTAACGCATAAAAGGCCTGTTCCGCTTTGTGTTTTGCGGAACAGGCCTTTTGAGTTGGAATGGAAATTCAGAACCGTTGACGGATAATTGGCAAGGTTAACTTTGCCAAAAGACCGGTACTTATTCCGGTCGGGATGGCAACCAGCAGTAAGACAGGCAAATAACTTATAAGCTCCGTGGTCTGCATGAGAAGCATAGCAACTATTAACTGCCCGCAGTTATGGGCGCAGGCACCAAGGATGCCAATGCCGACAGGTGAAAAGAGATGAAAGCGACAGGCAAGTGACATCAAAAGAAAGCTAAGGGCAGCACCACCGAAACCAATGAAGAAACCTGGGGTAAAAAGGCCGGTACTTATAAGGGCCACCAGAAAGATTCTCGCAGCCAGCAGCAAGGAAGTTTTAGCAGTGCCAAAAAGCAACAAAACGATAATCGTGATACTATTGGCTAAACCTAGCTTTGCTCCAGGTAATTGGACGGGGAAGGGCAGAGCGTTTTCGAGAAAGCGCAGAACAATTGCTATGGCGAGGAGCAGAGAAAGGGTGACAAGTTCCTTGGTTGTAAGTTTAGCGCAGGACAGCATCTGGCTCACCGTCTTTCTTGTCAGCAACTGCCGTGATTAAGATTTTCTCCGGCAAGCACAGGATTGTTTGACCACTTTTGTTTATATAACCTTGATGAAGGCAAAGTTTATCTGGGCAGGGTGATTCTACGATGCGTGCACCTTTGTTTGGATCAATCTCAACAAGAACATTGCCGTCAGGCGTAGTTATGGAGAATTCAGCAGCGTTCATCAGTGCTGAACGTTTAACTGTCTGCACAACATTGTCTCCGTGGCGAATTTCAAAAGCCAGGTCGGTATTCACGGAGCTAGCTCTCAATAAAAAATGTACTCCGGCAGCCAAAATGATTATTAAAATGATAAGCAAATAATCGTTTTTACGCATTTTACTTACCTCCTGCAGGTGTAAGTTCAAAACGTGACTGCAACGAGGGTGAGATATAAATTTTCTGATCAACCTGTACAATGATAGCAGCTATTTCCGGGTGAGCCGCTAAAACTTTTAAAGCTTTTTCGTGCGGCAGAACAAAAAGCAATGTCGAATAATAGTCTGTCACAAAGGCAGAAGAAGCAACTACGGTTGCAGAAATGGCATTGCGTGAGGGCATGCCGGTTTGCGGATCGAGAATATGATGATAACGTATGCCATCAACTTCATAGTAACGTTGGTAGTCGCCGGAAGTCGCAACAGCCTCACCGGCATTCAGATTAATAATGCCTAGATAGGCATTGCTGTGGCGGGGATCCTGCAGAGCAATGCGCCAAGCTTTACCATCAGCTTTAGTGCCTATGGTTTTAATATTGCCGCCGGCATTGATGAGGGCATAGTTAATATCTTTTTCATTTTGCAATATTTCCGCCGCGGCGTCAACAGCGTAGCCTTTGGCCATAGCGCCTAAATCAAGGGCAGAGTCCTTCTGCAGTGTAATGGTGTGGTTTTTGGAATCAACTGCGAATTTGTCTTTACCGCTTAAGGCTAAGGCAGCGTTAATTTCTTGCTCGGTAGGTACTGTTTTCGATGAACTGTGCTGACGCCAAAGATTAATTAAAGGTGCAAGTGTAACGTCAAATTCGCTGAATTCCTGCTGCTTTGCCATTTTTGAGAGAAACAAAAGATGCGGGCCGACAGCAAAAGGCCCCTGGCCGGCATGAACATTCAGTTGGAAGAGGCCACGCGGAGAGGCATCCTTGAATCGATCAGTTTCGTCTGCAATCTCTTGAAAAGCTCGAAAAGCTTTATCGACGGCAGCTTGTGTCTGAGTATCTTTTTTACCGACAGCATCTATACTGACCGTGGTATCCATAAGAAAGCGAGTATCGTTATATGATTGTGGGCGCGAAAAGCAGCCTACATTAAGAAGGCTGCTTAGCAATAGCAAGGTCAGTAATAGTTTTTTCATGAGTGAAGACCACAATTTTCTCTGGCTGCGCAGCCTGCGCAACCTGTATTTATTGGTTTCTGGTCGGAAAGAGTAGGCATATCTGTAGAAATTGGCTCAATATATTGAATGCAGTGTCTGGGACAGCTTTTAACGCAGAGCCCGCATTCAATGCATTTTTCACGATCAATTACCGGTATGCTGCCATTAGCGTCTTCATGCAGCGTGATGGCTTTCGTAGGACAGTTTTTGGCGCAGAGGCCACAGCTTATACAAGAAAAGCAGCAATTTGTCATGGCTGCTTTGCCTTTGGCATGGTTATGACACTTTACATGAATTTTAGCACTGGCTTCAGATAAATACAAAACTTTTTGCGGGCATTGAATGACACAGACACCGCAGCCGCGACATTTTTCATAGTCGATTACCGGCATTCGGTTGGCCCCAATGGTAATGGCGTGAAAGGGACAGCTCGCTACACAGGAACCAAAACCCAGACAACCGTAATTGCATTTTTCGGGACCGCCCAGCGTTTTTGCTGCTACAAAGCAGTCCTTGATGCCTTCGTAATCATATTTAATAGGAGCTTTGGTGACACAGCCGTTACATGCTAAACGTGCTACTTTACGCAGTTCCTTGCTGAGAGGCAATTCTGCAGTCAGGCCGAGAGCTTCGGCAATTTTTTGTTTTCCTTCCGGTGTGCAGGCTACGCAGGGAGAAACGCCGGTTTCTCCTGCTATTATTGCTTCGGCAAGACCGTGACAGCCTGGATAACCGCAAGCACCGCAATTGGCTCCAGGCAGGAGGGCGGCAACTATGTCGATGCGCGGATCAATATCAACAGCAAATTTTTTCCCGGCAAAGGCCAGAATGATACCAAATGATGCGCCAAGAACGGCGACGAGAGCAACAGCTTCCAACATATTCTTCAACTCCTAAAATATCAGTGCATGCCAGATAAACCCAGGAGGGAAATGGCCATGCAGCTGGCAGTAATCAAGGCAATCGGCAGATTTTCCATGCTTCTGGGCAACATGGCATCTTCAAGTCTTTCTCTTATACAGGAGAATACAATCAGTGCCAATGTATAACCGGCTGCAGTGCTGACTGCATTAATGATGGCATTGAAAAAACTGTATTCTTTCTGGACGTTGATAAGTGCGATGCCCATAATTGCACAGTTCGTAGTAATGAGCGGCAAAAACACGCCCATAGCTTTATGTATTGATGGCATCTCTTTTTTCATAAACATTTCCAAAAATTGAACCAGAGCCGCTATTGCAAGGATGAAAACGATTATCTTTAAATAACCGAGATTATAAGGAACTAAAAACCAGTTATAAAGGAACCAGGAAATAGTAGAGGCCATAATCATGACGAAGGCAACAGCAGCGCTCATGCCTAGAGCATTACGCAGATTTTTGGAAACGCCCAGGAAGGAGCAGAGGCCTAAAAATTGTGAAAGGACGATGTTGGAAACGAATAGTGCGCTGAAAATAATACCAAACGTGCTATCCATGACGCACCTCTTTTCTTTGTTTCAAGTAGTTGACGCCGGCAAAAAGGAAACCCATAGTTATGAAGGCACCAGGCGGCATGAGCATAAGAAGGATTGGTTGATAAGAAGAACTTAGAACAGAAAAACCTAACAAGGTACCGTTTCCAAGTATTTCACGTATGGCAGCTACAAAGGAGAGGGACAGAGTAAAGCCGATGCCCATACCTATCGCATCTTGAAATGATGCCCAAAGGCCATATTTGCTGGCAAATGCTTCTGCACGCCCCAAAATAATACAGTTAACGACAATCAGCGGGATGAAAATACCTAAAGCTGCATAAATATCAGGAACGAGAGCGTTCATCATCATTTCTGCAATGGTTACTAACGAAGCTATGACGACGATGTAACAGGGAATGCGAATTTGATCTGGTATAACGGATTTGAGAACAGAAATTGTCAGATTAGAAAAAATAAGGACTAGCGAAAAAGCAGCCCCCATGCCGAGAGCATTAGCAAGTGAAGTTGTAGTGGCCAATGCAGGACAGACACCGAGAACTTGGACGAACAGAGGGTTTTCCTTAATTATTCCTTTTGAAAATTCCGAAAACATGGCAAGACTCCTTTCTCCGCGCAGGAAGAATTATTTTATATAGTTTGCACGAAAATGTGCGCTAGCTATATTAATACCGCTGACAACGGCTTTAGAAGTGATTGTTGATGCTGTAATAGCCTGAATTTCCTGAGGCTTTTGCGCATCTTTGCTGACAACTAGTGGTTGATGCAGATCTTTGCTTAAAAATTGATCGAGAAATGCTGGTTCTGTGCATTTTGCGCCTAATCCCGGCGTTTCTTTTTGGCTCAGGATCTTGACACCAGTTATTTTCATGGAGGGTTTCTCAATGCCGACCATGATTGTAATTTCACCAGCATAACCCTTAGGTGCCACAGTATAGATATAACCGTTAAAGCCAGAACCTTTGGCTGAACGATATATTTCTTTGATGGGTGAGTCGGCGGGAGCGGGAATCTTTTCCAGTTTGCCTGCCTGCGGAAAAACTTGTATATAGCTTTCCGCTACTTTTGCTGCTTCGCGTTCTGCAATTATGGAGTTAGTATAATCGTGAGCTGCTACCACCAATGCGGTGCAAACAACGCAGATCGAAAGAAGTGTGAATGAAAGGCGAAAAACATTTTTAGACATTTTTCTGCGCCCTCCCTCCGAATGGAGTGTTGCGGATATAGCGGTCGATAAGAGGAGTAAGCATATTCATGATCAAAATGGAATAACAGACGCCTTCTATGTAACCACCACGCAAACGGATAAGAGCTGTTAAGATACCAAGGCCGATTGCGTAAATTATTCTGCCGTGTTTGGTCAGAGGGCTGGTTACCCAGTCAGTGGCCATGAAAAAAGCACCAATCATGAGTCCACCGCCAAACAGATGATAAAAGGGGAATAAAGGTGCATAACCGCGGAAGTAGCCGTAGGTGCCGGTTATCAGGAAAACAGTAAGCAGATAATAGAAAGGAATGCGCCAATCAACGTGACCGCGCCAGATTAGGAAAAGGCCACCCAGCAGAATGGCTGGCACGCAAGTTTCACCTAAAGAACCAGGAATATTTCCGAAAAAGAGCTGCCATAGATTTGGCAGTTGGTCAGCAGCACTTTGCCCTTTTTGCCACAAGCTTTCAGACATGCGCAGCATGGCGAGCGGAGTAGCGGTACTTACAGCATCAATACCGACTTTGGTGGCAGAAGTGGTTGCATTCACTGTTGTAGTAAGCGCATGAGCGGCTTTTGTTGCTGAAGTTACGGAGTTTATTGAACCAACAGCATTGGTGATACTATCAATAAATGAGTGAACCGGGGGCAGCCAGGTCGTCATTTGTTGCGGCATAGAGGCCAGCAAGATGGCCCGGCCAATATGGGCAGGGTTGAAAATATTGTTGCCCAAACCTCCGAAAACCTGCTTGCCGATAACTATAGCGCAAAAACTGCCGAAAACTGCGAAAACAGGTGATAACCCTGGCGGCAGGCACAATGCCAGGAGCAAACCAGTAAGGAGAGCGCTGCCGTCTTTTACTGTAATTGCACGTCCCATTATCTTTTCGCATAGTGCTTCAAAGAAGACAGCGGAAAGGCAGCAGGCAAGTATTACGGTTAGGGCATCCACACGGAAAAACCAAACTGCAGCCAAGGTAACGGGTATCAAGGACAGCAACACATCACGCATAGCTGCGCTGACTGTGCTCCCGCAATGAATATGAGGTGATGACGAGACAAGGATTAATCGAGCTGGTGTTTTAATCGGATCCATTAAAAAATTCCTTTCCCTGAAGCGCATATTTAATACTTTATCTTAAATAATTAAAGAATATTCACTAATTTTTGAATAAAGGATTACAGCCGCCGGAACCACCGGTCATTATGAACTGCTTGCCCATGCGAATGTATTGCACCAAAGGAATGTGTGATGGGCAATTATAAGAGCAGCAGCCGCATTCAATGCAGGAAGCAATATCGCTGGCCGCAGCATCCATCCATTTTCGCCGTTTTACTGCTTTGACGATAACAGTTGGTTCTAAAAACATGGGACAAACGTCTAGGCAGTGTCCGCAACGGACACAAGTTTCTTCTGTCAGGAAGCGTGCGAGCGGAGAATCATGGCTGAAGAGCAAAAGACCGGTTGTGCCTTTGATCACGGAGTATTGCAGTGATCCGACAGCAAAACCCATCATTGGTCCGCCGCAAAGTATTTTCCCTATTTCGCAGTTTTTAATACCACCGGCTGCTTTTTCTATGACATCGCTGTAAAGAGTACCTATACGAACGAGATAGTTGCCCGGTTTCTGAACAGCATCGCCACTGACAGTAAGAACTCTTTCGTAGCAAGGAAGATCTTTTTCTACTGCCAGAGCTGTTTGCATTGCAGTCGTAGCGTTATCGACGATAACGCCTACAGCCGAAGGCAATCCTCTGTCAGGTACTGTGCGGCCGGTAACAGCGTAGATCAGCTGTTTTTCGGAGCCTTGCGGATACTTTTCCTTGCAGACCATTACCGAAATATTCGGTTCATCTCTGGTCAAGCTGGTGAGATGTTGGATGGCATCCGGTTTGTTATCTTCTATGGCAATGATGCCTTTTTGTGCAGAAGACGCAATGATAAAATACTTGAGACCGTTTATGATCTTTTCAGCTGCTTCAAGAAGTATACGGTGATCAGCCGTGATGAATGGTTCACACTCAATACCATTGATGATAACGGTGTCAATGCTTGGGGCATCCTTGGGCGGAGCGTATTTGACATGAGTCGGAAAGGAAGCGCCGCCCATGCCGACAATGCCCTTATCCAGTAGTAGCTGTCTGATAGTTTCTGGTTTGATTTCACCGTTGTATTTCCCGGGTTTAATGTCTTCGGCCATTGTATCCAGACCATCATTTTTAATGATGATGCAGTCGGATAGACTTCCGTTAGGGAGATATCTTTTTTCAAAACGTGTTACCATGCCACTGACACTTGCATGTATATTGCTGCTTACAAAACCTTGTGCTGCGGCTACGAGCTGTCCTAATTTTACTTTTTCACCGACCGATACTATCGGTTTTGCCGGCGCACCAATATGCATGGAAAGTGGCAGATAGACATATTCTGGTGCATCCATCCTTATAATAGGGAGGCTGCTGGTTATATCTTTTTCTGCCGGGATATGTGTGCCACCTTTGAAAGTGGCTTTTCTAGAAAACATTAAATCCACCTCATTTTGCCTCAAATAGCATACACTATTGAATAGTAATTAAATTGTATTATACGCTATTGGAAAAATCAAGGCAAAAAAGAACAAAAAATTAGTCAAAAATGAGACAATTGTAAAGTTTTTCTATTTTACAATAAATTCACAAAGTGCTAAGGCTAAATTAGCTAAAAATGTTATATAATAGTTACAGTAAAGTGTATTATAAGTAACTGATTTTAAACGCAATATCATTTTAATGTAAATAATCTTTACTGTAGTAAACTTAATAAAATGTAAAATTGGAGGATATTCAATGTTTTTTGATTCTTATGATACCCCGGTATTCAGACCGCCCAGTGAAGCTAACAGCTTCATTCTACGTGTTACCAGGGGATGTGCACACAATAAGTGTACATATTGCAATATGTACAGGGATGTTCAATTCATGACTTGTACTGATGAAGAAATATCCAGGCAAATTGCCTTGGCTGCCCATTATGGAAAAAGTCAGGTTAAGAGAGTATTTTTGGCTGATGGTGATGCTTTGGTTCTTTCTACAGAAAAATTGCTAAAAATATTAAAAGTGCTTTTTGAAACCTTTCCGAAATTGCAAAGAGTTTCTTCCTACGCAGCGCCTAAGGATATCCTGAGAAAATCTGTCGAAGAGCTGCAGCAATTAGAAAAAGCGGGGTTAAAACTTCTTTATTATGGTATGGAAACAGGCGATGACGCTGTTTTGAAGGCTGTGAACAAAGGAGTAAGCGGGCCGGAAGCGGTGGAGGCCGGGAAGCGGGTTGTTGCTGCCGGCATGAAACTTTCTATTATGATTATTCTCGGTCTGGCAGGCGTTAAAGGATCAGACCAACACGCAAAAGAAACTGCGAAGGCCATTAATGAAATCAAACCGAATATGCTTAGTGCTATAACACTGATGTTGTATCGTGGCAGTGAGCTTCTTGACCAATATGAACGTGGTGAATTCGAGCCGCTAAATCCGCAGGGTATTATGCTCGAACTACACAAAATAATATCCTTAGTGCAATTGCCTCCGGAAAGTCATTGCCTTTTCCGCAGCAATCATGTGTCCAACTATGTGCAGCTGGCTGCAACCTTGCCTAAGGATAAGGAAAGGCTGCTTCAGCAGATTACACAGGCTGCTTCAGAATTAGGTAAGTGGAAGGATTGGGACGTTTACAATAACACCAGATACTGATGCAAAGGGGGGAACTTAAATGAGGCATAAGCTATACCTGACTGTAATCTGTGTGCTTTTAATTCTTCTATTGCCGCAAACAGTTTTGGCAGCTTCTGCACCGCTTAAGACCGGCGATAAAGGCTGGAAGGTAAAGGTAGCGCAGCAAAAGCTGAATGTTATCGGAATCAATACGGAAATTACAGGCAAGTTTTCCAAAGAGACAGAAAATGCTCTTAAGAAGTTCCAGAAAAAGTATAAGTTAAAAGTTACGGGGCTGCTGGACGATAAGACTTACCGAAAGGTTATCGATGCTGCTTTTGCAAGGGAAGGCATTCGCGGTGTCAGCGGCAGGGAGATTATTGCTACGGCAGCTAGATACAAAGGTGTACCGTACAAATTCGGCGGTACTACGCCGAAAGCTTTTGATTGCTCCGGCTATGTGCAGTATGTTTTTGCCCAGCACAAGGCTAAATTGCCGCGGTTGGCAGATGCGCAGTGTCTGGAAGGAATTTTTGTATTGAAGAAGGACCTTCGCGAGGGAGATTTAGTTTTCTTTACAACTTATGAACCTGGTGCTTCGCATGTCGGCATTTACGCCGGCAAAAATAACTTTTGGAATGCTTCATCACATGGTGTCATGCTTAGCAGCTTGAAAGAAAAGTATTGGAGCGAACACTACTATGGAGCACGCAGGGTGTTGGCAGATTCTGATAAATTATCAGGATAAATGTAACAAAATTTATATTTTTGTCAGTATACTTGTAGGAATTATAAAAATTATGTCGAATAATACACAGCAACAAAGTTGGTTATTTTGATTGAAATGGTAAATGAGGAGGGTAATACTGAATGATTCGTGAAAGACGTAATAAAGAGAAACTGGCATCCTATTACAAGAAATTCATGGAAGAGGGAATTGTCGATCCTAATGTACATCCTTGGGTGGCTGAATCCTGGCAGCGCTGTGCCGCTATGAAACTGCCGCATGAAACGATGCCGAAACTTAACAAATTAAGTAAGGAAGAAATTGTTGAACATCAAAAAGCACATGAGTTCATCGTCAGATACGTGGATGGATTGTATGAGCAGAATAAGCAGCACTTTAATGTTCATAATTTAAGCATGCTGCTGATTGACGAAGATGGTTATGTAATAAAAAATTATGCGTTGCCCTTCTTTCAGAGAGTAATTGAAGATATCCAGGGTATGCGTGTTTTGGAAGAAGATGTAGGCACCTCAAGTATCAGCGTTGCTAGAGAGCATAACGTACCTTTCCTGATGTTTGGACCAGAAATGTGGATCAAAGACAGCCATTCAGGCGATGCCTGCAGCGCACCAGTCTGTGTGAACGGCAAAATACGTTACATTATCTCTTTCTTCTCACTTGATCAAAGTGATTTGCCTTATGATATGCTTCTTTCATTATTATTAACGATGAAATATTCCATTGAACAGCATCTGCATCTCTTAGAATATTGGAACATCTATCAGCTGACCATGAATGAATTGCCGGTATCTGTTTACTGGGTTGGTAAAGACGAAAAGATTAAATACTGTAATAACAATGCTACCAGTCGTCTGGAAGGCAAAGATAAAATGGAAGATGTTTTCCTTAATTATGAACACATTCCTATTAAGAAGGCTTTAAAGGGTTCACCGACGCATCGCCGTGAAATTACCTGGATAACACAGGACAGGACATATGAAGACATTACGACGGTTTTACCTGTTAAATCAGGTAGTGATGTTGAAAGTGCTTTAGTTTTGACGATGTCTATTGAAGATCTGAAAACGACAATTGCGCATGCAACCGGTTACAGCTCACGTTACAGCTTGTACAGCATGGTTGGGGAAACCAGCGAATTTTTGGCTCTGCAGCATAAGGCTTCCCGTATTGCCCGCAGCGATAATAACATTCTTATCCAGGGTGAACCTGGCACAGGCAAGCAGCGCCTGGCGCATGGTATTCATCAGGCCAGTCCGCGTGCCGCTGCACCGCTGATCGTAGTTAAATGTTATAACGGACCAATTTCCGAACTAGAAGCTGAATTCTTTGGTTCTACTGACAGTGAAAATCAGCCAACAGCAGGAAAATTGGAATTATCATTGGGCGGAACCCTTTTCCTGGACGAGGTCGAAAAACTACCGGTTGAAATGGGCGATAAGCTCGCGGATGCGCTCAAAAACGGTATCGTCAACAAGGAAACAGGAGTCAGGAAAAAACTTAATATCCGCGTGATTGCGGCTTGTGATTCCAACCTGAAGAGACTTGCTGATAAGGGCTTGTTTTCTAAAGAACTTTATGAATTGGTGCTGAATACTGTTATTCGTGTTCCGCCATTGCGTGAAAGAGTCAAGGATATCGAAGTTATTGCGACCCATATCCTTGCAGAGATGTCTGCACAGCACAGCCTGCCGCCTAAACGTTTATCAGCTAAAGCATTACAGCTATTGACTGGCTGCAGTTGGACAGGCAATATCAAACAATTGCAGGGTGTTATTGAGCAAGCTTTCTTCCATACTCCTGGCAGCATTATCGAAGCGGAAAATATCAAACTGCCTGGTGACCGTACTTTGGAAAAATCCTGGAAATATGATAAAGATGCCTTTATTGCTGCCTGGAAATCAGCTGGCGGTAATATCAGCAAGCTTGCCGGCATGCTGGATGTCAGCCGCGTAACTTTATACCGGTATCTGAAAAAATATGAACTGGGACCTAAAGATGAAGAATAGCAGCAACTAAATTAAAAAAATAAAAATGCACAGCAGAAGCAAAATAGCCTACTGTGCATTTTTTGTTAAGTTTAATGTTTTAAACTGTTAGCAAAGATTAAAGTTTAGTTATTTCTTCATGGCTACCGTCCATGGCATCAATAGTTGCCACCAATCTTGTTGCGGCAAAAGGAACGAAACGTGATCCTTTTGGGTCTGCATAGATAGTTTCTAACATTGGCATTGCTTTGTAGGCGGCAGCCAAAACCTCGGGACTTTCATCGAACATGGCTTTGCCTCGTAACCGCAGCCATTTATTGTCTTTGTTAGTACAGCAAATTTCAAATTGAGGGTTAATTTGGAGCTGCTGGTAAACTTCTTTTTTACTGCCGATGCCAAAATAGAGTTTTCCCTGGTATTCCATAAAGAATCCAAGGGGACGAAGACGAGGGGCTGTGCCGTGGACGGAAGCAAGGTAAAAAACTCCGCACTCTTTCAAAAAATCAGTAATTTTTCCCATTTATAAAACCTCCTGACGCAATATTACTTGCCATTGAAAAGGTTTGTCGTTAATGACATTATAGTACTGCTGCATAAAAACTACAAGGAAGCAGGCTCTTTGGAATTCTTTTTTACAGATATTTGTTATATAATGGGATAGCGAGGATTTTTTAGTCCTGGAACAGAAGTCAGATTGTTTAAAAGGTGGTTTGTAATGAGACTCAGGAAAAAAGCATGGATAAGCGATGCCATAATGGAATTAAAAGACGAATACGTGATTCTTGATAATATTGAAGGGCATAAAGGACACTGGCAGGAAATGTTCCCTGGCAAAACATTGGCTTTGGAAATTGGCTGCGGCAAGGGCGATTTTGTTAACGGGATGGCAGAACTTAATCCCGATAAGGCATATATAGGTGTAGAAACGCAGAAGGACATCTGTTACTATCCGGCTAAGAAAGCCAAAGAAGCTGACAGGACTAATGTCAAAATTATCTGTGGCAATGCCGCCTATCTGGAGGAATGGTTTGAACCGGGGGAAATAAAAGAATTATACTTAAACTTCAGCGATCCTTGGCCGAAGGCCAGACATGCTGCCAGGAGATTGACGCATCGTGGTTTTTTAGCCATTTATAAGAAATTGTTGGGCAAAGGCGCTCATTTGCGCTTCAAAACCGACAATAGGGCCTTATTTGATTTTTCTCTGGAAGAATTTAAAGAATTCGGAGCGGAGATAGTTGCGGTCAGCTATGATCTTCATCATTCCGATTATGATAATCCGGTAATGACTGAATATGAGCGTAAATTCAGCGCATTGGGCAATCCGATTTGTTTTTGCGAAGTAGTTTTCTAAAAATACATGGGGTGAGGGTATGCACAAGCGTTTTCTGATTTGGGATAATCCTAAGGATGCTATTATTGTTTTAACTTTTTTGCTGATGGCGCTTGGCTGTATTAATGTTTTCAGTGCCAGCTTTGTTGAAGCAAAGGATATGTTTGATAATGGGTATTTTTATTTATACCGTTATGCAGGTGCTGCTGTGATCGGTCTTGTAGTAATGGGCATCATCGGGTGGAAAATACCTTACAGATTTTGGCTGCAATACCGGCAAGTTTGGTATGCTATTTTGTTTGTCGTATTGATTTGTGTTGATGCTTTCGGCGTAACGACTAAGGGTGCTCAGCGCTGGCTGTATATAGGCGGTCAGAGCATTCAGCCATCTGAGCTTGTCAAGTTATCAATGATTATTTTGGGTGCTGGTTCTCTTGGTGAATATCTGAAAAGAGGTCAGCGTGTTTCTTTGTTTGCTAGTGGTATGTTCGTACCTTTTGCCCAAGCTGCGGTTTTTGCAGGCCTGGTTTTGGTACAGCCGGATATGGGCACGGCGGCAATAATTTTTGCCTTAATGATAGGACTTTATATTGTTACTGGTTTGCCTAAGATAGAACTGATTGGCCTTCTTGGAACCGCATTGGCTGGTGCCGTAGGCTTAATATTAATTGCGCCTTACCGTTTTGCCAGAGTTAAGATTTGGCTGGATCCCTGGCAGGATGCAGGCAATACCGGTTATCAGGTTGTACAGTCGCTGATGTCGATTGGCAGCGGTGGTTTACTGGGGAAACCATTTGGCATGGGCTCTGGTAAGTTCTTTTATCTGCCGGAAGCGCATACAGACTTTGCTTTTGCTATTTTTTGCCAAGAGTGGGGATTTATTGGTGCGATTCTTTTAATTGCAATATTCTTGATTTTGGCTGCGGCAATTCATCGGATAGCGCTTAATGCCAAAAATGAAAAAGGTTTTTTGCTTGTTACCGGCGTTAATTTTTTGGTGGTTGGTCAGGCAGTTGCCAATATGGCTATGGTGTGTGGAATTCTACCGGTTATTGGTGTGCCGCTGTCCTTTATTAGTTATGGTGGTACAGCTTTGATTGTTAACCTGGCCGCAATTGGCTTGGTTATTGCAGTTTATCGCGATGAAGCTAAACAAGAAGAATCACAGCAGGAAGTTGCTGCCGTTTTTGCAAAGCGCAAACAAGACCTTGCAGGCAAACGTTCTCTACCTAGGAGGTGGCAGCGTTGAGCAGGCACTTTGGTATGAATGCAGGGAAAAAACGTTCTGGCTGGATAGGGTGCCTGATTTTATTTGCTTTTGCCGCAGTTTTGCTGCGTTTGTTCTGGCTGCAGATTGTCAGCGGTGAGAAACTTGCCACACGTGCAATGCAGCAAACAGCTGGTGATGAAAAGGTTTATTCACCTCGTGGCAGCATTCTTGACCGTAATGGTGAAGAGCTTGCCGTCAGCATCATGAGTAAGTCTCTGTATGTTGATCCTAAGCAGATGGATGACAATCCGGAAATGTGGCCGCGTGGCCAAAAACCGCAGCGTGATCCCCGTCGGCTGGCAGCTGACTTGTTGGCACCGGTGCTGAAAATGAAGGCTGATGAACTATATAGTGATTTCAGCAGTGAAGGGCGTTTCCTTTGGATCAAAAGGGCGATGGAACCTGCGGAAGCGGATGCAGTTCGGCAAATAATCAAGGATAATAAATTTTCCGGGTTGCATTTTTTGGAAGAAAGTAAGCGTTATTATACTAAGAATACGATGGCGGCACATGTTCTCGGTTTTGTTGGTATTGATGATAATGGCTTGAGCGGTATAGAGTGGGCACTGGATTCTATTATTAAAGGTGCGGAGACACACCGGAGCGAATTTTTAGATGCGCTCGGACGCAAAATAGGGGAAAGCGGGTTTAACAGTGCGGCTCCTCCGCAGATGCCGACGGTTTATCTTACTATTGACAGCAAGATGCAGTATGTTTTGGAAAAAGGCCTGGACGATGCCATAGCCAAAACACATGCCAAAAGTGCTGCTGTTATCCTGATGGATCCACATACAGGTGAAATACTGGGTATGGCCAGCAGGCCGACATTTGATCCTAATAAATTCAGTGAATATCCTGCTGCCGCTTTGACAAACAGGGCTATTTCAATTGTTTATGAACCTGGTTCTGTTTTTAAGCCGATAGTTGGCTGTGCTGGCTTAACTGAGCATCTGGTAACGCCGGACACACCGTTTTTTGACTCTGGTGCGTTTAATGTTGCAGACCGTACGATTCGCAACTGGGATGGTGGCGGGTTAGGCGCAATTACTTTTACGGATGTTATAAAGTTTTCAGTTAATACAGGAATGGCTGATCTCGGCATGAAGCTTGGCGCCAAAAGAATGACTGAATATACTAAGAAATTTGGTTTTGGTACGGCCACAGGCATTGAATTGCCTGGAGAAGAGGAAGGCATTCTTTATGATCCGGAAGAAATGCGGCTTCCAGATATCGCTACTATGGCTATTGGACAGGGTATAGCAGTGACACCTTTGCAAATGCTGCGTGCAATTTGTGCGATCGCTAACGGCGGTGAATTGGTCAAACCTTATATTGTAAAGAAGATAGTCACACCTGACGGCAAGGTTTTGATGGAAGGCAAGAAGCAGGTTGTAAGAAGAGTAGTTACCGAAGAGGTAGCTGAACAAATGCGTTATATGATGGAGCAAGTAGTTTCTTCGGGTGGTGGCAAGACAGCTAGAATTACTGGATACAAAATAGCAGGAAAAACAGGGACAGCCCAAAAAATCAGTGATCAAGGCGGGTATGCCGCCGGTCTTTATATAGCTTCTTTTGTCGGCTTTGTTCCTAGTGATGCACCTCAATACGCAATGCTTATTATGCTTGATTCACCAGAAGGAGCTTTTTACGGTTCACAAGTATCTGCACCGGTATTCCGCGATACGCTTCAACAAATACTTGTCGCGAAAGGAATACAGCCGCACAGTGCGGTAGGACTCCCGTCTCTTGATACTCTGAAAAACCCGGAAAGTAATAAAAAAATCGAGAATTTGCCTCAAATGCAAATTATGTCTGATGGCAAGGCCAAAATACCTGATTTTTCAGGATTGAATTTCAGACAGGTTGCGGAGCTTATTCAACAAGGAAAACTAGAATTGATACCTCATGGCAGCGGAACAGCCAAGAAACAGTCGGTGCCGCCAGGCACAATTCTCGCACCGGGAGCGGTAGTGGAAGTCTGGTTTGAATAGCAGGCGAACGGCGAGTATAGAATAGAATGGTATGTGATGTCTATCGGTGAGGATTGAAGAGTTCCTCTGGACCATTCCACACGCGTTAAACGGCCGCAATAAATTCGGCCTTATGTAGAGGAAGGCACCATAAGCGCCCTATTCGGTTGCTTATGCTGCATAAGTTTGAAATATCAATCTTAGTGCTGCGCGCAGGCGCTGGCAACCGATTGGTTCAAACTTAACTCCCGTCACTTCTTTAATCCTTACCTCTTTGTTTGTTCTAAACAACTCTGCTTGAATAACATTCCACACGCGGCTATTCGCCTGCAAGCAGTCGGTCGCTGATGTGCAGCAAGCTCGTTACTTCTTTAACCATTGACTGAAGTTACCGGTTATTACGTAGTGTCATGTCGAGCGCGGCCGAGACATCTTGGGTCGGGTATGCTCGTAAAGTTCAGCAGTTCTTTGCGTTGACAAAGAAAAGTGCGCAAGGTATAATCAAATCCATAGGGGTCATATAACTGACGGAAGTGGATAACCACATGGAGTATGACCGGTATTAAAGCCGACCGTCTGGGCAAAAAGAGCCCGGATTGTCGGCTTTTTTCGTATATTATGATTTAAGGGCTGGCCCCGGAATTTAAGGAGGATATCTATGTTAACTGATATTGAAATTGCACAACAGGCAAAAATGCTCCCCATTACCGAAGTGGCAAAAAAACTTGGCATAGCAGAGGATGATATTGAAATGTACGGCCGCTATAAGGCCAAATTGTCCATGGATCTTATTCGCAGCTTAGAAGCAAAAAAAGCTGGCAAATTGGTGCTGGTAACAGCTATAACTCCTACTCCTGCCGGTGAAGGAAAATCGACAACTACGGTTGGTCTGGCACAAGGTCTTGCCAAAATTGGCAAAGATGTCATCGTTGCTTTGCGTGAACCATCACTTGGACCTTGCATGGGCGTTAAAGGTGGAGCTGCCGGCGGCGGTTATTCCCAAGTTGTGCCTATGGAAGATATTAACTTGCATTTTACCGGTGACTTTCATGCCATTACTTCGGCTCATATGTTGCTTGCCGCCATGTTGGACAACCATATCCAGCAAGGAAATCTTCTGAATATAGATTCGCGCAGAATTGTCTGGAAACGTGTAGTAGACATGAATGACCGTGAACTGCGTAACATAGTTGTAGGTCTTGGCGGTAAGGCTCATGGTGTGCCGCGCCAGGATGGCTTCGATATCACTGTTGCATCGGAAGTAATGGCTATCTTATGTTTGGCCAGCAGTTTGAAAGATTTGAAAGAACGCCTCAGCAAAATTATTGTTGCTTATACTTATGCAGGTGAACCGGTTACAGCAGGCATGATCAAAGCACAGGGAGCAATGGCAGCTCTCTTGAGAGATGCTATTAAACCCAATCTGGTGCAGACTTTAGAGAATGTCCCGGCAATTATCCATGGCGGTCCTTTTGCTAACATAGCGCATGGCTGCAACAGTGTTATGGCAACTAAAACAGCTATGAAGCTTGCAGAATATACGGTCACGGAGGCAGGTTTCGGTGCCGACCTTGGTGCGGAGAAATTTTTCGATATCAAGTGCCGTTATGCAGGGTTGAAACCCGATGCGGTAGTTCTGGTTGCTACAGTTCGTGCTCTTAAAATGCATGGCGGTATGCCGAAAACAGGGCTGGCCGTACCTAACGTCGAAGCTGTAAAAAAAGGCCTTGTTAACCTGGAAAAACATATAGAGAATATTAAAAAATTCAATGTGCCGTTAGTTGTTGCTATCAATATCTTCGCTCAGGATACTGAAGAAGAACTGGAAGCTATTCGCAGTCACTGCGCAACACATGGCGTGAATGTAGCTTTATCTGACGTTTTTGCCAAAGGCGGCGAAGGCGGTGTGGCTTTAGCAAAAGAAGTCGTTGCTTTGGCTGAATCTGGCAAAGCAAATTTTGCACCTATCTATGAAGACGGACTGACGCTGAAAGAAAAGATCAACACAATTGCCCGGGAAATTTATGGAGCTGCTGCTGTTTCCTATGCGAAAGAAGCAGAAATTGCATTAAGACAATATGAAGAGATGGGCTATGGCAAATTGCCGGTCTGCATGGCCAAAACACAATATTCTCTCTCTGATGATCCGGCTCTGCTTGGTCGTCCGGAAGGTTTCACCATGACCGTTAAAAATGTACGTATTTCAGCAGGTGCTGGTTTCGTAGTCGTACTGACTGGCGATATCATGACAATGCCTGGTTTGCCGAAGGTGCCGGCAGCTGAGAAAATTGACGTAAGTGACGACGGGGTCATCAGCGGTCTATTCTGATAAAACGAGGTAAGAGGATGGAAACATTACTAATGTCTGGCAAACCGGTTGCCGATGCTGCCAGAGAAAGAATTGCTGCCAAAATTGCCGCAGCTAAAACCAACGGCAAACAAGTTACCCTGGCAATCGTTACAGTAGGTGACGACCCAGCTTCACATGTTTATAAAAGCCGTTTGATTAAAATGACAGAAAGCCTGGGCGCAGGTGTGAGAACGGTTGAATTGCCGGCAACTGCTTCTCAGGAAGAAGTTGAGGCAGTAATAAAAGAATTGAATGCTGACGAGAAAGTCACGGGAATACTGCCGATGATGCCTCTGCCAAGGCATTTGAACAGCGACGCCGTCGGAGCATTGTTAGCGCCGGCGAAAGATGTCGATTGTTTGAATCCGTTTAACGCCGGTGAATTATATCTCGGCCGCAGCCGCTGGGCACCATGTACGCCCCGTGCCTGTATGGCAACTCTGGCACATTACGGTATCGAGCTGAAAGGCAAACACGTTGTTGTTCTCGGACGCAGCAATGTAGTTGGTAAGCCTGTCGCTCTGCTTCTATTGCAGGAACATGCTACCGTCACTATCTGCCATTCACGTACGCAGGATTTGCCGGGAATTTTACGGCAGGCTGACATTATCGTGGCCGCAGTTGGTATTCCTTCCTTTGTAAAGCCTGAGATGGTCAAAGAGGGAGTTGTGATTGTCGACGTTGGTATCAATGCCGTAGGCGGCAAACTGCTTGGCGATGTTGATGCAGCCGTAGCAGCAAAGGCTTCTGCTTTTACTCCTGTTCCCGGCGGTATTGGCGTGGTAAGCAATATGATGGTCATGGATATGCTCAGCAGAGATTTATAAAAAATAAGCACTGTCGTTCAATGAAGAAAACAGGTTTCTTCGTGACGATAGTGCTTTTTATTTTATTAAGGAAAAAGGATGTGTTGAAATGGCAGCAGAAATTCAATTCCGTTTTGCAGTAAGAGAAGATGTTCCCTTGATTTTGAAGTTTATCAGAGATTTGGCGGCTTATGAAAATTTGTTGGATAAAGTTGCAGTAAGCGAAGCCATATTGGAGGATTGGTTGTTTGATCAGCAAAAAGCGGAAGTTATCTTTTGTGAACTTGCCGGCAGACCGATAGGCTTTACTCTTTTTTTCTATAATTTCTCCACGTTTTTGGGCCAAAGCGGGATTTTTTTAGAAGATTTGTATATAGAACCTGCACATCGTGGCCACGGCTACGGTAAAGCGATTTTTGGCAAATTGGCTGAAATTGCTATTGAACGCGGATGCGGACGTCTGGACTGGTGGTGTCTCAATTGGAATAAACCTAGTATAGATTTTTACGAATCTCTCGGTTCTAAACATCTTGAGGAATGGCGTATCTACCGTTTGTCGCGGGAAAATCTTTTGGATTTATTACCGGCGAAGAAGTAAAAAGGTTAACTGTTGTTATTCCGCTTTTTCTTTTCCTGCCGTAGGAGCAAGGAAATGCAGAAGGTCAGCCACATGAAACCGACTGCATAACCGGCTACGACATCAGTCGGATAATGAACGCCCAGATAAATGCGGCTGATACCAATGATGAGACTCAGGATGATGGTCAAGGTTGCTATCAGTAAGCGCACCGGCCATGACTTTACTTCTCGCATCAGGAAAAAGGCCAGCATGCCGTAAAAGCACATGGTTGCCATGGCATGTCCGCTGGGAAAACTGAAACTGTTTTCCTGTACCAAGAAAAAGGAATCAGGGCGCATGCGATGAAAGGCGTTTTTCAGGAGAACGCTAAGCAGACCGGCACCGGCGATACAAATAGCAAGTGCTGAAATATCATACCAACGTTTCCTGTAAGCAAGCACGGTTATAGTAGCACCGACGATAATGGCATAGCCTTTGCCGAAGCCGATATCGGTTATGAACAACATGAATTTATCAAGATCAGGATTGGCATAATAGCGAACCAGCCAGATAAAAGCATCGTCAAATAAAACAGCACTGGCTTGAAAAAAAGTATCCCAAGCAAGGTCTAAAAAAAGGAAGAGCATCGCAGCGCTGAGAATAAAACCAGCAATAATGAATAGGGAAGGCCATCGTCCCTGTAATTCCAGAAACTTATCTTTGGCTGGTTGGTAGAATGGCGATCTTTTAAAGTAATAACCGATAAGCCAGAGCAGCAAAGGTATTGCAATCAGGCTGAATGCGCCCAAACCCAAAAGCGTGGCGACAATAAAAGGGATGAAAGGATGGCCATGCAGTAAAAAAACGAAAGGCCTGTGTCTTATCTCTGCCTGCGGTGCAACCGTAAGCTGACCTCCGATCACAACAATTTGACCGCCAACTTTTGAGTCTGCATTAATTGTTAAATCACCGTCTACAACGAAAATATGTCCCTTGATATTACTGTCAATAACAATATTGCCGCCCGCTGCCATCAAGGTTTTAATATTTTGGTCCTGCGTTATGACAGTATCTTTGTAAGTAAAAAAATTTTGCGCTTTTGGCGTATTGTTGGCGAGAATAAAAAAGCCGAGGGCAGAAACGATAATTAAACAAAGAAAGATTATAAGCAGTCCTCTATGTTTAAACACCGTTCTCACCTCGGCTATTCATAGTAATTGAAACAAAATTACAAATTACTATTTAGACAAAATATTTATTTATCCTGCTCCGCAGGTCCCAAGTTTGCACAAAATTCGTTAATGGCTGCTTCATCTACCCGCATCGCCAGAATAGTTCTGGTAATCAGGTCGTCTAAGCTCCAACCGAGCATTTCGGCACCACGTTCGATGACCGGACGCGAACAGCCGGCGGCAAAATTCAAGGCTTTGTATTTTTTCTTCACGGATTTGAGTTCCATGTCCTGTACGCTTTTGGAAGGACGCATCAAGGCACAGGCGCCGATTAGTCCCGTAAGTTCATCACAGGCATAAAGAATTTTTTCCATTTCATGCTCAGGTTTGATATCGACTGCGATTGCGTAACCATGACTGGCAGTTGCATGGACTATATCTTCACTGAGTCCTGCTTCCCGCATTAGTTCCTGGCTTTTTATGCAGTGTTCTTCAGGATAAAGTTCGAAATCCAGGTCATGAAGCAAACCAACATTGCCCCAAAAATTTTCCTGGTCGCCATAGTCAAGTTCGCGGGCAAAATAACGCATAATGCCTTCCACGGTCAAAGCATGGCGCAGATGAAAAGGATCCTTATTATATTTGGTAAGTAGTTCCCATGCTTGTTCACGAGTTAATACAGTCATGCAATCAGTTCCTTTCATTTATGCTTAATCTATGAAGCCGGGAGCAGAAAGGTAACGTTCACCGGTATCCGGCAATAGAGCAACAATGACTTTACCCTTGTTTTCCTGACGGTTAGCAAGCAAGGTAGCAGCATATACGGCTGCACCGCTGGAGATACCTACTAAAAGGCCTTCCTTCTTTGCTAATTCTTTCACGGTGTTCAAAGCGTTATCAATTTCGACAGTAACAACTTCATCATATATCTTAGTATTAAGGGTATCAGGTACAAAACCGGCACCGATGCCTTGAATCCTATGTGGGCCGGCAACGCCTTTGGAAAGAACAGGGGAGTCAGACGGCTCTACAGCAACAATTTTAACATTTGGGTTTTGAGATTTCAAGTATTCACCGACACCGGTAACAGTGCCGCCGGTACCAACACCGCCAACGAAGATGTCAACTTTGCCGTCGGTATCTCTCCAGATTTCCGGACCGGTCGTTGCTCTATGGGTGGCCGGATTGGCTGGATTAACAAATTGACCGGGTATGAAGGAATTAGGAATTTCTTTTGCCAGTTCCTCAGCTTTATCGATTGCGCCCTTCATACCTTTGGCGCCTTCAGTAAGAACAAGTTCAGCACCGTAAGCCTTGAGCAGGTTGCGACGCTCAATACTCATTGTTTCCGGCATAGTCAGGATAACGCGATAACCTTTGGCTGCCGCTACGGAAGCAAGACCTATGCCTGTATTGCCGCTGGTAGGTTCAATGATAACTGAACCGGGTTTTAGCAGGCCTTTTTGTTCGGCATCTTCAATTAAGGCTTTGCCGATACGATCTTTGACGCTGCCGGCTGGGTTGAAGTATTCTAGCTTAGCGATGATTTCTGCATTTGGTGCATGTTTTTTATTATAGTTGGTCAATGATAAAAGCGGTGTATTGCCAATTAATTCAGTTAAACTTTTAACGATTTTAGTCATAATATTTTCCTCTTTTCAAAAATGAATTTTGATAAACACACTCATGTAAGCTAAGTTGGTAGTTGAAGGTCAACATCGGCTGCGGTAAAATAAGAAGTCCATAGGAACTATTCCCTCATTTCATATAGTAATAATATGAATTAACTTTTGATAAAATTTTACCCTTAAAAAAAATACCTGTCAAGCTTTTTTTGCTCGACAGGATATGTTTATATTTCGTAGGTATAAGAAGTCTTTGCGTTATGTCGTTTTACGAGGTCGGCAAGAGTTATGTTATCGACAACATTGTTGATAGCTTTTTCTAATTCCAGCCAAATATCAAGTGTTACACATTCGCTGGCACGAGCACAGGTCACATGTCCCTCTTCCAAACAGGTAACAGGAGCGAGACTGCCTTCCAGGACGCGTAGGATTTCACCGACAGTATATTCTGCTGGGGTGCGGGCCAGCATATAACCACCTTGTGCACCGCGGGCACTTTTGACAAAACCGGCTTTGCTGAGCTGGGTGATAATTTGTTCCAGATATTTTTCGGAGATTTCCTGCCTTTTGGCAATATTTTTGATGGTGATATATTCACCGGTATAATTAACGGCTAAATCCAACATCAAGCGAAGGGCATAGCGTCCTTTCGTTGAAATCTTCATAATGTCACGATCCTTTTCTTTTTAATTTTTTGAGAAAATTTTGCCAGGCATATTTTGCTTCCAAACGGTGAGCCTTATTGAAAAATAGTCCGAAAAACTCGCGCAGCAGTCTGCCAACCGGCGTATTAAGCAGGTAGTCGGTAAAATCCCTTAATGCGGGTACCATGTTTAAAAATTTATAGATAATGGCAAACAAAGTAGAAAGCAAAGTTTGCAGAGCATATAGCAGTAATTGGACAATCAGCAGCAGAAAAGCTATCAAGGCTTCTGCAAAAAAAACAAGTAAGTTAAGCAAATGAATCAATACAGAAGCAAGCAGTGACCAGAACTGTCCAAACCAGTAGAAGATACCGCTGATTATTTTCAGAGCAAAATCAACAACAAAACCGAAGAACTGTGCAAAAGTATTAAAGATAATGCTAAGTGTATTCATAAAAGCATTGCTGAATGATGAGAACATTTTTGCGAGCATAGGTGAGAAAAAAGCAAGAAAATGATTAATAAAAGCTGTTACGGCTGCCAAAATTGCCATTAGCAAAGAAATAACGTAAGTCAGAAGCTGCGGTAAAAATTGCAGAAAGACCCGCAATCCTTCGCCAATGAAAGGCAGCAAGGTTCCGATATACAAAAGCAGGAAGATTATCGGAGCAATTAAAAATTTATATACTAATCCCTGTTTCATCGCTATCACCTACCATAATTATAAGGATAACTTATCATAAATGCAAAATAAATATGTCAGGCAAAAGCGAAATGTCGTTGCAGGAAAATAAAGATTACTTATTTGCAAATGCGCAGGTATGAAGTACTCATATGGCTGTTTCCACACGCGAGAGAAGTCATTGTATTCAATGTCTATCGGTAAGAATTTAATAGTTCCTCTGGACCATTCCACACGCGTTAAACGGCCGCATTAAATTCGGCCGAACGCTGATGTATATGAGTCCCGTCACTTCTTCAATTCTTGCCTCTTTGTTTGTTCTAAATAACTCTGTTTGAATAACATTCCACACGCGACGATTCGCCTGCAAGCAGCCGGTCGCTGATGTGCAGCAAGTCCGGCGCATCTTCATCCCTTGCGTATTTAACGGAATATAGAGCTAATATTTGCGAGAACTAATAATGAGTGCAAAATAAATGTTGACATAGTTGCACGCTTTTGTTAAACTTTGTGTTAATCTATAAGACAAAGTCAATGATTGGGAAGAGTAGATTTGCAAAGCATGCTTCAGCGAGTCGGTGACAGTGAAAGTCCGGCGCAAGGCAGCATTTTGAATGGGCCCAAGAGATACGGTTTGAGCCGGCGTGGCCGGGGTAGACGCCGTCGGGAGACTTCACCCGTTAGCAAGGAAGGGGATATCGGCTAAAGCCTGTATTCTGAAATAAGCAGGATTACAAGATAGTGATCAAGCAGGGTGGTACCGCGAGAGTTTCTCGTCCCTACAGGGATGAGGGGCTTTTTTTTATTGCAAAAATTTTGATTGAGGAGGAAAAAGATGAAAGAGGAACAAGTTTTCAAACCAGAAGTTGAATTGATTGAAGTGCCGCCGGCCAAGGATACTCATCGTTGGGTGGCTATAACAGCACTCTTATTGGCTATAGGCGTTATTCTTCATACTATTAGTCCGAATATTGGCGGTGTGACCCCGAACTGGACCATTGCCATGTATTCAATTACTATTGGCCTGACTAATCCAAGTTTTTCACAATCTTTAGGGATTGGTTTTGTAGCTGGTCTGACACTGGTGCCTTCCTCGAAGTCGGCTTTTCCTCTAGGTAATATAGCCAGTGAATTGGTAGGTGCCTTTGTAGCAGCGTTAGTTGTTAAATCCATGCTGCAAATGGGATTTGATAGTTTTCGTTTTCGGCCTTATCTGACAGGTTTTTTGGCTACTATGGCCAGCGGTTCCGTTTTCACATTTATTTTAAAGCTCATTCTTAATTTACCGATGCATGTTTATATTTATGCCATGTTGCCAGTCGTGGCAACTGTCGCAGTGCTGAACGGTTTCATTACTCAGGTTTTGTTCGCACCTGCACAAAAACTGTTCTTTATTCAGGGGGCGCGTAAAAAATGAGTAACTATGCAGTTGAATTTAAAAATTTTCACTATGCCTATAATGGCGGCGAAGTAGTTTTAAAAGATATCAATGTCGGTGTCAAAGAAGGTTCTTTCACCGTTTTGCTTGGGCCAAGCGGCGCAGGCAAGACTACGATGTGCAAGGCTATGGCGGGAATAATCCCCTATTATTACGGCGGCCGCTACGCTGGTTCGGTCGAAGTGCTGGGCGAAGATACCAAGGGCAGGCGTGTTTCCGACATCGCAATGGACCTGGGATTGATGCTGGAAGATTACGAAAGCCAGCTGGTATCTTTGACTGCCGGCGAAGAAGTATCTTTTTCACTCTTGAATCACGGGTTTCCACCTGAGGAAGTCGAGGAACGCACGAAAAAAGCTTTGGAAGATGTAGGATTGCCTGGCAGGGAGAATTACCAGCTGGATGAATTATCCGGAGGCCAAAGACAAAGACTGCTGTTGGCTTCTGTTTTGGCTGTTCATCCGCGTGTGCTGGTGCTCGATGAGCCTGTTTCGGCCATGGATCCGGAAGGTTCGGTTTCCTTATATAAGCTGCTTTACAAAATTCATCAAAAATATAATATGACTGTTGTAGTCGTTGAACATAATCTTGATTATGTGCTGCCTTATGTTACTGATATGATAGTGCTACAGGATGGGAGCATTGTAGGGGCTGGTTCTTTTGAAAAAGCAGCGGCCATCGCCTATGAAGACAAGGAGCTCAGAAGGATTTTGCCAGCTTTGTGGCAGGTCAAACTGAACTTAGAGAAGCGGGATGGTATCCATCTTGGTGTGTGGAGAAAAACCAGCGATGCTATCAGTGAATTGAAAGAAAAGTATGGGAGGGCTGAGCTGTGATTGAGACAAGAGAAGTAAATTTTGCTTACAGGCGCGGCGAGCCGGTTATTAATGATATCGATTGTAAAATAGAAGATGGTGAATTTGTCGCTTTGCTTGGTCATAACGGCAGCGGCAAGACAACTTTGAGCAGGCTCTTTATGGCTTTGATGCATCCGCGCTCTGGTGAGGTTTATGTGGATGGTGAGAATATTGCTAAGAAAGAACCGGCTGATTTGGCGGATCGTGTCGGTTATGTTTTTCAAAATCCTGATTTGCAGATTCTTGCCGATACGGTTTGGGATGAAGTTGCTTATGGACCCCGCAACAAAAAACTCTCAGAAGAAAAAATACGTGAGCAGGTAGAGGAAGCTTTAGCGGCAACAGGTCTTACCGATTTTGCCGATGTGTATCCTCGCACTTTGTCTTTTGGCCAAAAACGCCGTCTCGGCGTAGCGGCAGCACTTGCACTCAAACCGCGCATTCTGATTCTTGATGAAATTACCAATGGACAGGATAGTCTCGAAAAAGAACAGATGATGAATTATCTGCGGGCAATTAATGAAGAGCAGGGTATTACTATTGTTCTGATTACTCATGACATGAATATTGCACGTTTGTATGCCCGCCGCGTTATTGTCTTGCATAACGGCAGCCTTGTTTTCGACGATGTGCCGGAAGAGCTTTTTAACGGTGCGAAGGACCTGACAGAATGGGGATTACAGCAGCCAACGATGGCAGCCTTGGCTGCAACTTTCGAGCTTACGGCTGTTAATGCAGCTGATTTCTGCGCTCAGCTTACTTTGAAGGCAGGTGAGAAATAATGAGAGTTACGGCATTTACCCAATTGATAACTGTTTTGGCAGTTACAGCGCTGGTTTTCATTCTGCCGGTGCAGGCTGTTTCATTTATACTAGTGTTGGAACTGGTGCTCTTACTCTATATTAAACATGATCGTATGACAATGGCGGCTATTGGCGCGCTGACGGTTTTTACGGGTATGATGATCTTGCTGCAGCTATTGTTTCAATCAACCCTTGAAGTTGCTATGATTGGCGGTCTGCGTATGCTTGTTATGACGATGGCTTTTCTTTGCCTGCTCGCCGCAACGAGGATACAGGATATTGCGCAAGCTTTGGTTGAACGTTTTCATATGCCTTGTGAATATGCTTTTATGCTGACCACTGCTCTTCGTTTTGTGCCGGATTTTCTGACTGACAGCACGGCAACGCTTGATGCCCAGTCCTGTCGTGGTTATTCTAACCGTGGTAATGTTTTCAAACGTATGTATTCCTACCTTGTTGTGATAAAACCATTGGTGATGCGTGCCGTAGCCAAATCGGATACACTAGCTCTCAGCATGGAACTGAAGGGATTTGGCGCTAACACCTATAAAAACATGAAGAAACAGGAACTGGGAATCGGCGACTATCTGGTACTGACCATTGTTGTTATCCTGAGTACCTACAAATTATGGGTCAAATATTTATAAAAATGAAGAACAGCACTAATTTTTGGACCACTGGGGACTGACCACAGTGGTCTTTTTTAGGCACTATTCCGAGATTTTTTGATTGTTTTCGATAGCAGGAAGTGATATTTTTTGTTCATGCTGAGGCAAATTGGTGTATAATAACAAGTGATTGAACTTACAATTCAAGCTGATGAGCAGGAGGTGAGTGCATTGCTGAATAAGAATGCACCGATTGGAGTTTTGGATTCGGGCGTAGGGGGGCTCAGCGTTTTAAAGTGTTTGAAGGAACTCCTGCCAAATGAGAATTTTATATATTTGGGTGATACGGCACGTACACCATATGGTCCCCGCAGCGAAAAGGAAGTAAGACAATTTGTAGGCGAGATGCTGGACTATTTTGAAACACAATCTACAAAGCTTGTTGTTATTGCATGTAATACACTTACTGTATTGGGTGTTGATACCTTAAAGGGTAACCATAAATTTGATATTGTTGGAATGTCGAAGGGTGCAAAATTAGTCTTAAATGCCAGTAATAATAAGACCATTGGTGTCTTTGCTACGGAGTTTACGATTAATTCAGGTGCCCATAAGGCGGCTATTATGTCTCTGGATTCAAGTGCAATAGTTGTGCCTAAAGCTTGTCCGAGATTCGTACCGCTAATTGAAGGCGAAAAGTTCGGCTCGTCTGAAATTGCCGACGCAGTTGCAGAATATGCCGCGCCTGTTAAGAACGCTGGTGTTGATACTCTCATTCTTTCGTGTACACATTATCCTTTTATTAAGAAAGAGATTGAGCATGAGATGGGTGACCAAGTAAAAGTGATAGATCCAGCAGACCAGACGGCTCTTGATGCGCAAGCGGTTTTATGTAATGCAGGACTTTTGTCGGAAGGTGCTATGGGCCATACTACCATTTGTTTTACTGCCGATTTGGCAAGAGGCAAGCGTATTGCTTCCCGCATGTTCAGCATTACTTCCTGTGAATTCAGAGAAGTATGTCTGGATAAAAGATTATGAGCATTCCGGCTGCTGCTGCTGCGGAGTGCTTTTCGTTTTTGATTTTAATAAGTGATACTTTTTTTAGTGAAGTGATATTTTTTTAGCAGGAATTACAGGATTTATGTCTAAACATTAAACATTCGGATAACTTTTGGCTCGTTATCCAATTTTAAAATTATAAATTTGTTGATAGATAAAAGGCATTTCAGGTTTCGTCATCTTAACTCTAAGTAATTTTGAACTTTTTCCATACTAGTTCTTTTGAAGGGAAGACTGAAATTATGATAATTTGTGCAAAGCAGGTCTTGAAACAAGAGCAAACTTAGGTACCGGTTTCACCTTTTTGGTGAAAACGGTATTTTGTGTTTTCTAATGATAATTATCTTCTATGAATAAAGGTGGTGGTAAAATGTCAATATTGGAAGAAATCAAGGCAGCAGAGAAGGCAGCAGAAGAAGCTAAACGTGAAGCAAAGGTCAAAGCAAGAAATATTGTCCGCGAAGCAGAAGAAAACGCATCTAAAGAGGCAGAGGTTATGATTGCTACGGCACAGCGCACAGCGAAAAAGGCAATTGCAGCTGGAGAGGCAGAGGCTAAGATTAAGGCCAAAGCGATCGTACAGGAACGGATGTTGGCTGATCGCGCATTAGAATTGTCTGCCAAAAAAAGAGTGACTGAAGCAGTCAAGTACGTTATAGAAAAGGTTGTGGTCTAGCATGTTAGTTCCAATGAAAAAAGTAACTTTATATGCGTTGAAAAAAGACCGCGATGCCATACTTCTGAATTTACAGCGTGATGGTAACGTTATGTTGATATCACAGGGAGAGAGTTCTTCCGCTCCAGGGGCAGAGGACTTGAACTCAAAAGTAGAAACGGCGAAAGGAGCAATCAAATTTGTTTCAGCGCATGTAGGTAAACCGTTTTTTTTGGCACCAAAGAAGCCGGTTGCTTACGAAAAATTTCTCCATGAAACAGGTGAGGGTGCTGATTTATCACAGCAAGTAGATTCTCTGGCAGAAAAAATTGCATCTTTGCGCAATGAAGCGTCTACTATGCTTGCACAGGCAGAGCATCTGCAACCTTGGCTGAGCCTGGACATTCCGCTTGAAGAATTGCAAGATACTGATACAAGCACATTTTTTGCTGGTTATCTGCCAGATACTGAACAAGAAAAGTTTACAGAAGAACTTAAGGATTTGACCGCAGAGGTTCTAACTTTGGATGAGGCACCTGAAGGGCGGGCAATGATAGTGTTTGCCCATAAGTCCGCAGCTGCTGCTGTCAAACATGTGTTGAAATCACATGAATTTATTGATGTGATCTATCCAAAACGTAACGGCTTAGTAAGAGAAATTATTGCTGCTTCGAAACGAGCGGCTGCAAAAAAAGAATCCTTAGCAAATGAACTTGAAACGGAAGCGTTAGGAGTAGCAAAGAGAGAGTCAGAACTTTTCCTTTATTACGACCAGCTGACGGCAAAACAAGAACGTCTAAAATGTTTTGGAGAAGAAACAGAGAAAACATTTTGTTTGCAGGGATGGTTGAGAGCCGATAAAACGAATGAGGTTTCCCAAGCGGTGGCAGAGGCAACCAATGCTTATGATTTGAACTTTACTGATCCTGAAAGAGGAGAAATTCCTCCTACGGTAATGAAGAATGATAAATTTGCTACGCCTTACGAAGCTGTAACTGAACTTTATTCGCGTCCGAGGGTTGGTTCTATCGACCCTAACTTTATGATGGCGCCGTTTCATTTTATCTTTTTTGGCATGATGTTATCAGATGCTGGCTATGGCTTAGTTCTGACTGTCCTGCTTTTCTTTGTGCTCAAGATATTTAAACCGCAGGATACTGCCGGCAAATTGATAACCGTGGTATTCTTCGGCAGCATTTCCACTGTGATATGGGGTGCGCTGTTTGGGGGCTGGTTTGGGTTAGAATGGAAACCGCTTTTGTTTGTGCCGATGAAAGAGCCGTTGAAAATGCTGGCATTGTGCTTCGTTTTGGGGGCAATGCACTTAGTGTCCGGGATGTTTATGAAGATGTATTTGGAAATCAAACGCGGTCAGGTTTGGAATGCTGTTTTTGATCAGCTTTCCTGGCTCATTTTATTTACTGGTTTGTTTCTAATGGTCTTTTTAACGGAAAGCTCCATAGGCAAATATCTGGCTATAGCAGGTGCCGCCATTATTGTTCTGACAGGTGGCAGGGATAAGCGAGGAATTGTTGCCAGATTAATATCAGGGTTCCTTTCTCTCTACAATATCAGCAGTTATGTTAGTGATCTTCTTAGCTATTCAAGATTGTTCGCTCTAGGTCTTGCAACTGGTGTTATTGCTGCGGTAATCAATACTATTGCACAGATGTTGAGCGGAGCTGGCCCTATCGGTATTGTTGCTGCCGTCATAGTTTTGATAGGCGGGCATATATTCAATATTATGATTAACGTACTTGGGTCCTTCGTGCATACATGCCGTCTACAGTATATAGAGTTCTTCGGTAAGTTTTATGAGGCTGGCGGCAAAGCATTCGTACCATTAGCAATTCGTACGAAATATATGGATGTTACAAAATAAAATTTATTTATAAAATAGTTCTGGGGAGGAATGTAATTATGTTAAGTTTAGGTACAGCACTAGCATTTGCCGGAGCAGCAGTAGCTGCTGGTTTTGCCGGAAGCGGGTCCGCACTCGGTGTTGGTATAGCAGGTCAGGCTGGTTCGGGTGTCATATCGGAGGATCCGGACAAATTTGGTAATGTTCTTGTACTGCAGGCACTGCCTGGCACACAAGGTATTTATGGGCTTCTGATTGCCTTTATTATCGTTTTGAATATAGGAGTTATTGATGGCAACATTAAAGATTTAACTACAGCACAAGGGTTGGCACTCTTCTTTGCAGGCCTGCCAATAGGTATTGCAGGGTTTTTCTCTGGTATCTACCAAGGAAAAGTGTGTGCAGCAGGTATTTATCTTTGTGCTAAACGTCCTGAGGAAACCGGTAAGGGCATTATCATGGCCGCTATGGTTGAAACCTATGCAGTATTGGCACTGTTGATTTCCTTCATTATGGTTAATGGCGTAAAACTTTAATCAAGAGGAGGTAAGAACGGTGGCAATAAATAAAATTATTTTAAAAATTCAGGAGGAAGCATCTCAAGAAGTTGCTGATATGTTAGAAGCGGCTAAAGGTAAAGCAGCAGTTTCTGTAAATAAAATTAACGAGACGGCAGTGGCAAAAGTCGAAGAAATTAAGGAACAGTCGGAATTAGATGTTGCCGAAGTCGCAAGACGCCAATTGTTAATTGCTGAATTAGAGGCGCGCAAGAATACTCTTGACAGAAAACGCAAGGTTATTGAAGAAGTTTTTGCGCAGGCAAAAAACGAGCTTGCCAATTTGCCGCAGGATAAATGGGAGAAACTAATTGTTGCGACTGTATTGAACGCAAGTGAAACTGGTACAGAAAAGCTTTGTGTGCCAGCGGCAGATGTAGAGAAATATAAAGGCGGCTTACTTGAAAAACTTAATCTGGAACTTGTAAAAAATGGCAAAAAAGGTGAACTAACATTGGCTGAGGAAACGGCAAAATTTGCTGGTGGAGTTTTACTTATTGGTCAGAACAGCGATTTTGATGGTTCTTTCGAGACAATCTTAAGAGAAGTTCGCAGAAAATCGGAGCGCGAGGTTGCGTCTTTGTTGTTTGACGCGGAGGTGAATTAAAATGCCACATCCAAGTTATGAGTACGCGGTAGGGCGCATCAGCGTTTTTTCAAGGAGAATGCTGACAGCTGCACAACTTCGGCGTATTGCTGAAGCAACGGATGTTTCAGAAGCTTTAGCGTTATTGTTGGAAACTGGTTACGGCGGCAACTTAACTTCAACGCAGATTGTGCAAACGGAGATTGATTATGTCATACGTGCTCAACTGCAGATGTCGAGAAAGATGGTGTGGGAGTTAACACCTGAGCCGGATTTGACTAGCCTATTCTTATTAGAGGTTGATACACATAATATTAAGACACTCCTCAAGGCAAGGCTTATGGGGACGGAGGCGCCAGATGTTCTGATAGAGGGCGGCGTTTTTCCTCTTGATGTTCTCAAGGAGTGCGTTGATAACAAAAAGTATGACAAATTACCAGATGCCTATCGCATTGCCATGAATAAAATTGAAGTTGACTTGCAGAGGAATATTGATCCATTGCTATTTAGCGCTCAAATCGATTGTGCTATGTTTAAACATATTAAAAGTGTTTTAGACAAAAAAGAAGAAAAAGGCTTTGTACGGCAATATTTTTCACTGATGGCTGACTTCCAGAATGCAAGAAGTGTTATTCGCAGCCGTATGTTGAACTGGAATAGTGATAAATTGCGGCCAATGCTTCTGGATTGCGGCGAGATAGAACATTCGGTATTTATTGAAGGTATGGATACTCCTTTGGAACAACTTGGTGCAAAATTTAATCGCGGCCCGCATGGCAAACTTATTTCCCAAACTATTGAGGAATATGTTGCAACTGGTAATGTCCCGATTTTGAAACGCAGAATGGAAACGGCTTTGATGAACGTGTTAAAGGCTGTTAAGTGGGATGTGTCTACATTGGGACCTATCATTGGTTATTTGATGGGCAGGGAAGCTGAGGCTAAAGCTCTTCGCGTTATTTTCGGAGCGAAGCGGGCAGGTTTTGAAATTGAATTGCCTGAGCTTTATGCTTAAGAAAGGCGGCATCGCATGAAAGAGAGAAAAATTGCAGTAATAGGCGATCCTAGTTCAGTCATGATTTTCAAAGCTATTGGTCTTGATGTTTTTTATGAAGAAAAAAAGGCTCAAATAGAGCACCGGATACATAAATTAGCAGATCAGGGCTATGCGGCAATTTATATTACGGAAAAGGCAGCAGAACTTGCACAGGAAGCAATTAGCATTTACACGACAGCAACCTTTCCGGCAATAATACCGATTCCCTCGAGTACAGGAGTTTTGGGTATCGGAATGAAAAAACTTAAATCGAATGTTGAGAAAGCAGTTGGTGCAGATATTCTATTCAGGGAAGGGTAGGTAAGTGGCTGATGAGTGGAACTATTGTAAAAGTAGCAGGCCCGCTGATCGTTGCTGAGGGCATGGGCGACGTACAAATGTACGACGTTGTCCGCGTAAGCGAAAAGCGGCTTATTGGCGAGATAATTGAATTAAGAGGCGATAGAGCGTCTATTCAGGTTTATGAAGAAACTGCTGGATTGGGACCAGGAGAACCGGTAGAATCAACCGGTGTTCCGCTTTCGGTGGAATTGGCACCTGGCCTTATTGAAGGCATATTTGATGGAATTCAGAGACCGCTTGATGTTATACGGGCTATGGCAGGTGATCGTATTTCTCGCGGTATTGATGTGCCGAAACTTAACCGCGAAAAGAAATGGGAATTTCATCCTATCGTGGGAGTAGGTGACAAAGTAGTCGGAGGCGATGTCATAGGAACAGTGCAGGAGACTCCGGCGGTTTTGCATAAAATAATGGTTCCTCCTGGCAAGGAAGGTACTGTTACCTGGATCTTGAAAGGCGAAGCAACTATTATTGAACCTGTTTATAGGTTAGAAACGAAAGACGGCAATGTGGAAGAATTCCCAATGCTGCAGGTATGGCCTGTTCGTAGAGGCCGCCCTTATACTGAAAAACTGGCACCGGAAGAACCTATGATTACCGGTCAGAGAGTTGTCGACGCATTGTTCCCGATTGCCAAAGGCGGCGTTGCTGCGGTTCCTGGACCGTTTGGATCCGGCAAAACTGTTATTCAGCATCAATTGGCAAAATGGGCTGACGCAGATATCATAGTTTATGTTGGCTGCGGTGAACGCGGTAATGAAATGACAGATGTTTTGATGGAATTCCCAGAACTGAATGACCCGCGTACAGGACTTCCTTTGATGAAACGTACAGTTTTGATAGCTAATACCTCCGACATGCCGGTAGCGGCACGTGAGGCTTCGATTTATACAGGTATTACTATTGCGGAATATTTCCGCGATATGGGCTACAAAGTAGCAATCATGGCAGATTCAACTTCTCGCTGGGCAGAAGCACTGCGTGAAATGTCAGGCAGGTTGGAGGAAATGCCTGGTGAAGAAGGCTATCCTGCTTATCTTGCATCTCGTCTTGCAGAGTTTTATGAAAGAGCAGGCATTGTTGTTTGCAAAGGACATGATGCCCGTATTGGTGCTGTTTCCGCAATCGGAGCTGTATCGCCTCCTGGTGGTGATATTTCGGAGCCGGTATCCCAGGCTACGCTTCGTATAGTTAAGGTTTTCTGGTGCCTGAGTTCCGCTCTTGCCTATCGTCGTCATTTCCCTGCCATTGATTGGCTGCAAAGCTATTCTTTGTACTCAGACAGGCTGAAATCATATTACAATACATCGGTAGCGCCTAATTGGTCTTCGCTTGTCAATGAAGTAATGAAGATTTTGCAGGAAGAAGCGGAGTTGGATGAGATTGTTCGCTTGGTCGGCGTTGATGCTTTAGGTTTGCGTGATCGTGTTACTCTCGAATGTGCGCGCTCTATTCGCGAAGACTTTTTGCATCAAAACTCTTTCCATGATGTAGATACTTATACATCCTTGGAAAAACAGCATAAGATGCTGGAAATGATTATAGGCTGGTATGAAAAGGCTCTTGCCGCTATTGAGCAGCATGTCAGCCTTGATAAACTGATTGATATGCCGGTTCGTGAACAAATAGGGCGTATGAAATATACACCTGAAAATGAATGTAATACAAAATTTGCTGCTATCAAAAAAGATATGGACGCCGAATTCGCAGCATTGACAGAGGGGAGTGACTTAAATGCGTAAGGATTATAAAACAATACGCGAGGTAGTTGGCCCGTTGATGTTGGTAGAAAAGGTTGAAGGCGTCAAATATGACGAGCTGGTTGAAATTCAGCAAGCTAATGGAGAAATCCGCAGCGGCAAAGTCCTTGTTATTGATGGTGATAAGGCATTGGTACAGCTGTTTGAGACTTCCCAGGGCCTCAAGATTTCAGATGCTAAGGCACGTTTTTTGGGGCATGGTATCCGCTTGGGAGTTTCCCCTGCTATGTTAGGCCGTGTTTTTGACGGCATGGGCCGACCGAAGGATGGCGGCGCCGATATTATTCCTGATGAATACCGCGATATAAACGGTGAACCATTGAATCCTGCCGCACGTGACTATCCGGCAGAATTTATTCAAACTGGTGTTTCGGCTATTGATGGCCTTAATACTTTGGTACGCGGACAGAAATTGCCGGTGTTTTCCGGTTCGGGTTTGCCGCATGCCCAACTGGCTGCGCAAATAGCTCGTCAGGCAAAAGTCCGTGGAACAGGTGAAGGTTTCGCTGTTGTCTTTGCTGCCGTAGGTATTACCTTTGAAGAAGCAAATTATTTCATGAATGACTTTAACCGCACAGGTGCGTTGGAGCGTTCGGTCATGTTTATCAACTTGGCAAACGATCCGGCTGTAGAACGTATAGCTACACCGCGTATGGCGATTACCGCTGCTGAATATCTTGCTTATGAGCTTGGTATGCATGTACTCGTTATTATTACCGATATAACAAACTATGCTGATTCACTGCGTGAAATATCAGCAGCCCGTAAAGAAGTACCGGGCAGACGTGGCTATCCTGGCTATCTCTATACTGACCTTGCTACTTTGTACGAACGTGCAGGTCGTATCAAAGGAAAGAAAGGTTCTATTACGCAAATACCAATTCTTTCGATGCCAGAGGATGATAAGACACATCCGATTCCGGACCTGACTGGGTATATAACAGAAGGACAGATTATTCTTTCCCGCGAATTGTACAGGAAAGGTCTTACGCCGCCGATTGACGTTTTGCCGTCGCTTTCACGTTTGAAGGATAAAGGCATTGGTGCTGAAAAAACACGTGAGGATCATGCTGACACTATGAATCAGTTGTTTGCAGCATACGCCCGCGGCAAAGAAGCTAAAGAACTGGCTACGATACTTGGTGATGCAGCTTTATCCAAAGTAGATAAGCTTTACGCAAAATTTGCTGATCAGTTTGAAAAGGAATATGTTTCTCAAGGCTACGAAACGAATCGTACTATTGAAGACACACTTGATCTTGGCTGGAAACTTTTGGGTATATTGCCAAAAACGGAACTAAAACGTATTCGCGAGGAATATATCGAAAAATATTATGTCCCGGCCAAAACTGATGATACAGAGGGGGAATAACCAATGGCAGTACGCGTAAATCCGACGCGTATGGAGTTGACTCGCCTTAAAAAGCGTTTGACAACTGCTGTCCGTGGCCATAAACTTCTGAAAGATAAACGAGATGAAATGGTTCGCCAATTCATAATCCTTATACGCCGTAATTATGACCTGCGCCTTGAAGTTGAAAAAGCTGTGGAAGCCGTATCAACCCGTTTCAGCCTTGCCAAAGCACAGATGGGTGCTTTGCGTATTTCTGAAGCTTTGCTTTATCCTGCCCGCGCTGCCGTCTATGATGTCGGCGAACGTAATGTCATGAGTGTAAACGTTCCTACTATTTGTTACACTGGCAGTGATGAAAGCACTGATATTCCATATGCTTTCACGTTTACTTCCAGCGCGTTGGATAATGCGGTTATGGAATTGTCCGAACTTCTGCCGAAACTTTTGGAATTGGCAGAAGTAGAAAAAACTTGCAATCTTTTAGCTGATGAAATTGAAAAAACCCGTCGCCGTGTCAATGCTTTGGAGTATGTCATGATTCCGGAAGTAGAGGAAAATATTAAATATATTACCATGAAGTTAGAAGAAAACGACAGGGCAAGCCTCGTTCGCCTGATGAAGGCCAAGGAAATGATGGCGGCTGCTGCCGAAAAAGCAGATAGGGAAAAAATGGCTGCCGCCGGTAATTTATGATAAAATTAGCATGGTAGTAATTTAGCAAGGGAGATGAAAAAATGGCAATGAAGAAGTATTCTTTTCACTACGGTCATGGGCACAAGGATTTTGCGCTTGATAGTGATCGCGTCATCAAAGAAGTAAAGATGGCGACAAAAGAGCCACTTCAGGATATAAAGGCCGCAGTTCTTGATGCCATTTATCATCCAATCGGTACTAAGCCGCTTAATGAAATCATAAAGCCTGGACAGACAGTGGCTTTTATCTGCAATGATCCAACGCGTGTTGCCAACAGCTTTGATTTTATGCCAGTATTGGTTAATGAGCTGAACAAACTGGGAATTAAAGACGAAGACATGAGAATTGTCTTTGCTTTGGGTACTCACCGACTGATGACACATGAAGAAATGGTCGAGGGTGTTGGCGAAGAAGTTGCCGGCCGTATCAAAATGCACAATAGTGATGCTAAAGCACAGGATGATTTCGAATATTTCGGAAAGACATCCTTTGGCACGCCTGTATGGATTAACAAACTTGTTTGTGATGTTGATCACGTTATTTTGACAGGAACTATTGTTCACCATTATTTCGCCGGTTACGGCGGCGGGCGCAAAGCAATTCTGCCTGGTGTTGCGGCAATGGAAACCGTAAGGGTTAACCATAGTTTTATGTTAGATCCTCATTCTGGTCTTGGCAGATTGCATGGCAATCCTGTTTATGATGACCAGATGGAAGGCGTGGCGCTTTTTGCCAAGGGCCGCTCAATCTTTCTTTTTAATGCTATTTTGGATGATGAGCACCGTTTCTTAAAAATGTTTGCCGGTGACTACGACAAGGCTCATATAGAAGCCTGTAAATTTGTCGACGAAGTTTACGGTGTGCCGATTCCGCAGGAGGCTGACGTGGTAATAGCAAGCTGCGGCGGTTATCCGAAAGATATCAATGTTTATCAGATGCAGAAGACGATGGATAATGCCTGGTGTGCAGTGCGCGAGGGCGGCGTAGTTATTTTGCTGGCAGAATGCGCTGAAGGCAGTGGTTCTAAGGTTCTTGAAGAGACTTGCCGTAAGTATAATTCGCCGGATGCTATCAAAGAGCAATTAGAGCAAAATTTTGCCATAGGCGCCAATAAGGCTTTTGCGGTTACGCGTCTGATGAAAAAGGCTAAATATATTCTGGTTACAGCTCTTGATAAAGAGCTTGCTAAAGACATGCTTTTCGAAGCTGCAGTCGATACTGTCGAAGAAGCGCTTGCAAAAGCTGAAGAAATTGTCGGTAAAGATTATAAAGTAATTTTAATGCCGACAGGCAGCTTGACAGTACCGCTTTTGAAAAAATAATATTATAAGGTGAATTTAAATGGTTCCCATGCTGATAAGCATAGGAACCATTTTTATATAACTCAATACAAAAATAAACATAATCTAGTAAAGTATTATGGCAGGAGAATGAGTATACAAAAAAGAATATGTGAAATATTCATTTTGACAAAACAGTTATTTAAGAAAGGGGATTTATCATGAGTGAGGTTGATCAAGATTTGAGCAAGTTGGTAAGTGATTATGCAATCGAAAATTTTAAACACGGTCTTAATTGTGCGGAAAGCGTTTTTGAAGCTTTGATTCGGGCCGGTGTTTTAAAAATCAACAAGGATGCCGTAGGTATGTGTACAGGGTTTGGCGGCGGCATAGGTCTTTATGGTGCCACTTGCGGTGCACTTTCTGCAGCAGTTATGGCTAATAGCGCTGTCTATGGCCGTAAGGAACCTTATGCTGTAGATGCTGCTGTACGAGGCTCAGAAATTGCCGATAAATACTACAGGCGTTATAATGCTTTGGTTCGTGAATTTGTGGAAAGAAATGGCTGTTCTTCCTGTGAAGGCATCAGCAGCAAATATGATGATTGGGAAGGCAAAGACAGAAAAATTTATTGTATGAAGATGATTGGTGAGACTGCGGCACTTGCTTATAAATATTTGCAGATGCCGCAGGAGGAAGCTTTCAGCCTACCTTATGGTAAGAATATGAGGGATATGAAATAAAGGCTTAGCATCAAATAAGAATGAATTTAAACTAAAGTGAAATTAAAAAATAATATAACCGTTATTGACATATGTCAATAACGGTTATATTATTATACGTAATAAATAGTAAAAACCGTGAAAACACAAGAAGCGAAAAGGAGATGATACATATTGGTTAGACCACGAAAGTGCAGAAGGGTATGCGGTTTGCCAGGAATCAATAACTTTGGACCGTTAGATGCTGAGAAAAGAGAAATGCAGATTGTTATTATGACAGTTGAAGAATATGAAGCTATCAGATTGATTGACATGGAAGGCAAAACTCAGCAGGAATGTGCAGAAGTCATGAGTGTAGCAAGGACAACTGTACAAAGTATCTATGACAGTGCCAGAAAGAAGCTTGCTGATGCCTTGGTAAACGGAAAGCAACTTCGTATTGAAGGCGGCAATTATGAATTATGCGGCGGTCGTCATGCTAATTGTAATCATTGGCAGGAATGCCCCAAAAAGATCAACGGTTGTGAGGCAAGAAGATGTCAAAGGAGAAATAAAGGAGGTCAGGAAGATGAAAATTGCGATACCGGTAAATGATGATAGAGTTACAGTATGTGTTTCTTTTGGCAGGACAGCGCTATTCCTGTTATTAGATACGTTAACAGGTGCAAAAGAGTATCTGGATAACAGTGCTGTTGCCAGTCAAGGTGGCGCAGGCATAAAGGCAGCACAAATTCTTGTGGATCACGAAATTAAAGTTTTGCTTACTCCACGGTGCGGCGAGAATGCTGCTGCGGTTCTCAAAGCAGCAGATATTGAGTTGTATAAAACAAGCGGCGACTCGGTGGAGGAAAATTTAAGAGCTTTTAAAGCCGGGGAATTGCCGAAACTGAACGACATTCATCCTGGATTCCACAATCATGGAGGAAAGTAAAATGAAGATAGCGGTATTGAGCGGTAAGGGCGGTACCGGTAAAACCTTGGTTTCGGTGAACCTTGCCGTAACTGCAGTTGATGCTGCTTATGTTGACTGCGATGTTGAGGAACCCAATGGTCATCTTTTTCTTAAACCCCAGGAATTGGAAACTACGCAGGTGACGGTACCTGTGCCTGAAGTTGATGAAACTTTGTGCAATGGCTGTCGTGTTTGCGTGGATCTTTGCAAATTTAACGCCTTGGCGTTTATTAAGAACAAACCGGTTTTATTTCCTGAAGTTTGTCATTCCTGCGGCGGCTGCGTTAAATTATGCCCTCAGAAAGCAATGACGGAAAAAGCCAAAGAAGTTGGCTGTGCCGAGAAAGGTTTATCAGGAAGCATACGTTTTTATGGAGGAACAATGAAAACGGGTGAAACTTCCGGGGTGCCGATTTTGCGGGAACTTTTCCAGATGACCAAAGAGGAAGAAGGACTAAGCATTTTTGATTGTCCTCCGGGCAGTGCTTGTATGGTCATGGAGAGCATCAAGGATGCGGATTATTGCATTCTGGTTGCTGAACCTACTATTTTTGGCAGTCATAATCTCAGCCTTGTTCATGAATTGGTGAAGGTTTTCAAAAAACCTTTTGGAGTAGTGCTTAATAAGTGCACGGAAGGAGAAAACCCATCGGAAACTTTTTGCTTCGAACATGGCATTACTATTCTTGGCAAAATTCCGTTTGATTACAAACTGGGTGCTTTAAATTCGGAAGGACTCATTGTTGCTGAAGAATTACCAGAGTATAGGGATTTGTTCACACGCCTTCTCGGCAGGGTCAAAGAGGAGGTGACGCTATGCGGCAATTGTTGATTTTGAGCGGTAAGGGCGGTACAGGTAAAACTACTATCGCCAGTGCTTTTATTAAGCTTGCCAAGGCGAAGGCTTTTGCAGATTGTGACGTGGATGCGCCTAACCTGCATTTAATTATGAACCAGCTGGGCGAGCCTAAGCGCTCTGATTATTACGGCCTTCCTAAGGCTGTTATTGATGATAATAGTTGTATAGGTTGTGGTTCTTGTTTCGAAAACTGCCGGTTTGAAGCAATTGTGCCGAAGGACGGCAAATATGAAGTTGATCATTTTGCCTGTGAAGGCTGCAGTGTTTGTGAGGCTTTGTGCCCAGTAAAGGCAATCAGCATGGTTCCTGCTCTAGCAGGTGAATTGATGCTTTATAAAGATGCCGAGAACATTTTTTCTACAGCTCAGTTAAAAATGGGCAGCGGGACTTCAGGCATGTTGGTTACCAGCGTTAAAAATCAAATGAAGGATGCGGCTTATCCTGATACTGAACTGGCCATTATAGACGGTTCTCCTGGCATTGGCTGTCCGGTTATTGCTTCCATGAGCGGTGTTGATATGGTTCTGATTGTGGCGGAACCTTCTGTTTCAGGAATCAGTGATATGGAACGCATAGTTAAAACGGCCCGTCAGTTTGGTGTGAAGATGGCAGTTTGCGTAAATAAGTACGATACAAATCTTGCGCATACCAAAAAAATAGAAGAATACTGCCAAAAAGAAAAACTGTTTTTTGCAGGAGTAGTGCCGTTTGATACTAATGCAGGCAAGGCCATTAATGCAGGACTAAGCGTAATTGACGTTAAGTGTCCGGCACAGGAAGCAGTATTGGAGTTGTTTGACGCTACAATGAAATTATTTAGAGCCATCTGATTTCAAGTAAAATTATTGTTGGGCAAGGAGGTAAGTGATGGTAATCAAAGTTTTGGTAGAAAACAGGACAAGTGCACCTGAACTTGGTTGTGAACATGGCTTGAGTCTTTATATTGAGACACACAAGCACAAGATATTGTTTGACATGGGTGGAAGTACTATTTTTTTAGAAAATGCCAAAAAAATGGGTGTCGATTTATCGCTTGTGGACATCGCCATTCTTTCTCATGGTCATTCGGATCATGGAGGTGGTCTGCCGGTTTTCCAGGATTTTAATAAAAGGGCGAAAATCTATGTTCATGAGAAAGCAGTTGAAGGTCACTATGCACGCCGCAGCAGTGATAAAATCGCAGCAATTGGTATTTCGCCACAAGTTATGGATGGATCAAAAGTCGTGTGCACTAAAGGAGACTGGCAGGTGGACGATGGGATTTTGCTTTTTTCGACCATAGACAAGAATCGTCTTTGCTCTGCAGCAAATAACGTACTTTTAATCAAACAGGACAATGAATACATCAAAGATTCTTTTGAACATGAACAAAATTTGCTGTTAAACGAAAATGGTAAAAAAATTTTGGTAACTGGTTGCGCCCATCGTGGTATAGTTAATATTTTAGATAGAGCAATGGAACTGGCAGGGGGACCTTTGGATGTTGTTATTGGTGGTTTTCACCTATCCAATCCGAGCACCGGTGTATGTGAAGCTGAGACAACAATTGCCGGTGTTGCAGAATATTTAAACTCTTTTGATACGAAGTACTATACTTTCCATTGTACTGGTATGGAAGCCTACAAAAAACTTAAAGTCTTGTTGGGGAACAAAATTAGTTATTTGGAAACCGGCAATAAGCTGGAAATTTAAATAAAATATAAAAAGACAGGGGATAATTAAAGATGAAAATTGCAGTAGCAAGCGAAGGTAAAATGGTGACAGAGCATTTCGGACATTGTGAAGGATTTATTGTTTTTGATACTGATAAAGGTGCGATTGTTCAAGAGGAAATGGTGCCAAATCCTGGTCATAGACCTGGTTTTTTGCCGAACTTTTTGGCAGACCGCGGCGTTGAGGTTATAATCAGCGGCGGTATGGGCGGCGGCGCAATTGATATATTTAATGAGAGAGGCGTTGAAGTAATTGGAGGGGCATCAGGGCTGGCTGGTGTTGCAGTAGAGAACTATTTAAAAGGTGAACTAAAGACAACCGGTTCGGTTTGTCATGAGCACGCTCATCATGAGG
>JBFWIF010000002.1:0-61214 GCA_050256135.1 Acidaminococcaceae bacterium
TCAATTTTGGCATGACTTTATTGCTCTTGGCGGGCAGATTTCATATATGGAAAATGATTAGAATTTAGCTTATTTGCCGACAAGGCAAGGAATATTTATTAGGGGGAACCTATGGAAGAACTTTATAATAAGTACAAATACTCATTTTTAAAACGAACCCTAAAAATTATGCAGTCTCCGTCTTTCGGAGGTATGCTGCTGGTACTTTGTGTTTTTTTAGCAATGGCGTTTGCTAATTCACCTTATAAACAATATTACTTTGATTTTGTTCATATGCCTGTCACGATATCAATGGGATCCTATGTCAATACGCATAGTATTTTAGATGTTGTAAATGACGGGTTGATGGTGTTTTTCTTTTTTCTCGTGGGACTTGAAATTAAAAGAGAAATTTTGGTAGGCCATTTAAGAAAAGTCAAGATGGCTCTTTTCCCAGTTGTTTCGGCATTGGGCGGTGTTATTGCACCGGCAATAATTTATTTTCTTTTTAATCATAATAATCCGAGTGTTATAGGTTGGGCTATTCCAACTGCAACTGATATCGCATTTAGTCTCGCTGTCTTGTCTTTGATTAGTTCAATTGTGCCGATAGGTCTCAAAGTTTTTTTGACAACGTTGGCAATTGCTGATGATATTATTGGCATTATTATAATTGGTATTCTTTATACAAGCCAACTTAGTCTGGTACCACTTGGGTTTGCTGTTTTGTTTCTTTTGATAATGTACATTCTTAATAAAATAGGTGTGCGGTCTACTTTTGCCTACACTGTATTATCTGTGCTTGTGTGGATTGCTGTTGCCAAATCTGGTATTCATCCAACTATAGCTGGAGTTCTAGCAGCTATGATGATTCCGGTAAAACCTAAGGTCACTTTTCATGACTATGTAAAACGCTCGCAGAATCATCTGAAAAAATTAATCATTACAGAGAAGTCGCGAGTTAATATTTTGACTGATGAGAAAGCAAAAGAATCAATTTTTACAATTGGCGAGCTTTCAGAAAGAGCACTTACGCCTTTAACAAAAATGGAAGTAGGTCTTCATTCCTTTGTACATTATATAGTTTTGCCTTTTTTTGCTTTTGTAAATTCAGGACTTACCTTTTCTTCGGAGACGGAAATATTTTCAACAGTAACAATTGGCGTATTTATGGGCTTGTTCATTGGTAAGCCTCTTGGCATTTATGCCATGGCGCGAGTTACTACTTTACTAAAAATTGCTTCGCCACCGCAGGATGTTACCTGGGACCATATTTTGGGGGCGGGTATTATTGCAGGAATAGGTTTTACAATCGCACTCTTTATGACGACTTTGGTGTTTGATGGTAAACATGCGGCTGATTCAGCTAAAATCGGAATAGCAGTCGGCTCGTTTTGTTCTGCTTTAGTCGGCTTGGTTTTCTTGAAGTATGTTGCTTCTCACAAACGTAGAAGTAGTAATGACTAGTATCAGAAAAATAAATATGTTGTTTTATTATGTAACAATGACTGCAAAATGAAAGGAGGATAGATCCTGCGAGACGTTTCATATCGTGTTCTGAAACTCGTTGGAGAAAAGCTATGAGCGGTATGCATGGTGAAAGAATAAAAGTGTCTATTTTTGGCGAGTCTCACGGAGCAGCAATAGGGATAGTTATTGATGGCTTGCCGCCAGGAATGACAATCAATCTTGATGCTATTTCAAGTGAGCAAAAAAGAAGGGCGCCTGGGCAAAACCTTTTGTCGACACCGAGAAAAGAGAAAGATGAGTTTATTATTCAAAGCGGTTTTTTTGAAGGGAAAACCACCGGTACGCCACTTTGTGCACTGATACCAAACAGCGATACGCGTTCTGGAGATTATAGTTTGCTGAAAGATGTAATGCGCCCGGGACATGCTGATTATTCAGGTAGAATAAAATACCATGGTTTTAATGATTATCGCGGTGGCGGGCATTTTTCCGGCCGCTTGACTGCACCACTAGTTTTCGTAGGTGCTTTATCCAAACAGATACTAGAACTTCAAGGTGTAAAAGTAGGGGCACATATAGCTGATCTTCATGGTGTCAAAGACTTGCCGTTCAATCCTCTGGGTGAAAGCGATGCACTTTTGGATTCTTTACTATTAAAAACAATGCCTGTTATTGATGATGAACAGGGCAAAAAGATGCAGGACTTGATTTTGGAGGCACGCGAACAAGCTGATTCCGTTGGAGGCAGTATCGAATGCATCGTTCAAGGATTACCTGCTGGCATTGGTTCGCCTTTTTTTGACTCGGTTGAGAGTAGATTAGCACATGCGATTTTCTCCGTGCCGGCAGTAAAAGGACTCGAATTTGGAGCTGGTTTTGCTTTGACTGGTATGCTGGGATCTGAAGCCAATGATCAGTTTTATTTGGAGGAGAGCACTGTCAGGACCAAAACAAATAATAATGGCGGAATACTGGGCGGTATTACTAGTGGTATGCCATTGCTGTTTAAAGTAGGGATCAAACCAACTCCTTCTATCGGGAAACAACAAATGACCGTAAACTTAGCTAAGCAGGAAAACACAATGCTGCAGATTACAGGGCGGCATGACCCTTGTATCGTGCAGCGTGCTGTGCCTGTTATTGAAGGTGTTGCAGCTTGGATTGTTTTAGATATGCTTTTAATGTCTGATATGAAATTGACGGTGGAATAATGATGAAAGAACTCAATTTAGCAGAGATACGTGAAAAAATTGATAAGATTGATGCGGAAATAGCGAAGCTTTTTGAAGAACGCATGGATGCTGTTCATGAAGTAGCTGAATACAAGAAAGAAAAAAAACTGCCGGTCAGAGACAAGGCGCGCGAAGAAATAGTTTTGAATAATTGTAAACGGCGTGTGCAGAATTCTGCATATGCTGACGGCCTAAGAAAAATAATGGCTCAGATTATTGATATTAGCTGTCGTCAAGAGGAAGAATATTTACAGAGTGAAGCTTCTCCAACAGTTACAGCTCAGTCGCATGGTGCAAAAATGCTTGTTGGTTACCAAGGAGTTCCGGGTGCTTATAGCCATCTTGCCTTACAGAAATATTTTGCTGGTTCCGATGTTGAGGAACATAATTATACTTTGTTTGAAGATGTTGCGCAGGCGGTGAAAGAAGGAGAGGTTATTTATGGCTTGCTGCCTATAGAAAATTCTTCTACCGGCGGGATTACTGAAGTTTATGATCTCGTACGCCGTTATGACTGTCATATTGTTGGCGAAATATGCGTAAAAATAGAACATAATTTGTTGGCTTATCCTGGCACTACTCTAGATAAAATTACAGAAGTTTATTCACATCCACAAGGATTTGCCCAGTGCCGACCTTTTTTTAAGCAGTATCCCAAAATGCTGCAGATTCCATATTTTAATACAGCTAAAGGAGCTGAACTTGTCAGCTTAAGAAAAACTGACTATATGGCTGCGGTAGCTGGCAGAAAGGCTGCGGAGCTTTATGGCCTGGAAATTCTTGCCAGTAATATAAATGCGAATACATACAACTATACACGTTTCTTTGTTATTGCTAACAAACCGCAGGAAATTCCGAATGCGGATAAAATTACTCTTGTTGTATCCTTAAAACACGAACCTGGTTCTTTGTATCATATGCTGGGAAGTTTTTATCATAATGGGTTAAATATGCTGAATATAGAATCCAGACCAATTGAAGGGACGCCATGGGAATACTTTTTTCACATTGATGTCAGCGGTAATCTGCAGGATTTGAATGTAAAAAAAGCTATAGCAGAAATAGAAAGCAAGAGCACTTTCTGCAAAGTTTTAGGAAACTATGTTGGTGATAAAATATAGGAGAACAAAGATATTCTTTAAACCTTGGGGGTACTTCTATGTTAAGATTTGGACTACTAGGAGAGAAACTTGGACATAGCCTTTCACCAAAAATCCATGAATTGTTGTTTCATGAATTGAATATAGATGGGGATTATGCGTTGCTTGAGGTTGAAAGAGAGGAATTATCTTCTTTTCTTTCGCAAGCAAAAGATGATTTAGATGGAATGAATGTTACTATCCCTTACAAGACGGCAGTCATACCTTGCTTGAGCAGTATAACAAAAGAAGCCGCAGCGATAGGCGCAGTTAATACTATTTCTTTTCAAGATGGTGAAGTCAAAGGGTACAATACTGATTATTACGGTTTCGGTTTTTTGCTGAGCTATAACGGTATTGAAGTAAAGAATAAAACAATTGCTGTTTTAGGTGCTGGTGGAGCGGCCAGAGCTGTTTTACAGTATTTAAATGATAATGCAGCAAGAGAAATTTTTGTTGTTTCACGCAATCCGCAGCAAGCAGCAGCTGATTTGTTGGAAATGCAACTGACAGTTCCTTTGCAATTCTGCGATTATGAAGAGTTTGCCGGCCAACGCGGAGATGTTTTGATAAATTGCACGCCGGTAGGTATGTTTCCCAATGTAAAAGCTTCACCGGTATCACGCGAAGCTGTTGCCAATTTTGCTGCCGTTGTTGATTTAATCTATAATCCTGTGGAAACAGTTGTTTTGCGTTATGCTCGTGAAGAAGGCAAGTTGGCAGCCAATGGCTTATTGATGCTGGTTGCCCAAGCAGTAGCTGCTGAAGAAATTTGGCTGCAACGTAAAATTGAGGACAAAATTATTGTGAAGATTGCTGAGGCAATAAGCGGTGAGCAGCAATGAAAAATATCGTATTAATTGGAATGCCAGGCAGCGGCAAAACAACGATAGGAAAAATTTTGGCAGCTAAATTGAAACGAAATTTTTGTGATGCAGATCATCTCCTGGAAGAGTGGGAAGGCAAATCTATTAAGGAATTATTCGCGGTGAGTGAGGAAACCTTTCGGGAGGCAGAGTCCAGAACAATCAAGAAACTCTCAGATGCAAGCGACCTGGTCATAGCAACCGGCGGTGGCGTCGTCAAAAGAGCGAAAAACATGGAGTTATTAAGAACAACTGGTATCATCATCTTTATCGATCGCAGTCCGGAGTTAATTTGTGCTGATGTGGATGTTGCGAGCAGACCATTATTGGCGGCTGGGAGCCAGCATATTTTTGAATTGTATAAAGAACGTTATGCTTTATACCAAAAATATAAGGACTTTGCAGTTTGCAACAATGGAGAACCGGAAACTGTTGTCTGCGAAATACTGAATATTATAAAGAAGGTGGAAAAATGAAAATACTGGTTTTAAACGGGCCTAACATCAATATGTTGGGGGTAAGAGAGAACGCCATTTATGGATCTGATGATTACGTAGCTCTTTGCCAGTTTATTAAGGCCGCTGCGCAGGAACTTGGCATTGAAGTGGAAATCAAGCAAAGTAATTGCGAGGGTGAATTAGTATCTTTTATTCAAGATGCCTACGGGGATGCTGACGGTATTGTAATTAACCCGGCAGCTTATACGCACTATAGCATAGCGCTATTGGACGCGTTGAAAGCTGTTAAATTGCCGGCAATCGAAGTGCATATCAGTAATATTCATGCACGAGAGGAATTCAGACATAAATCTGTTACAGCAGCTGCTTGCAAAGGACAAATCTGTGGGTTGGGTTTTGAAGGATATGCTTTGGCGATGCGTGCTTTAGTCAACCTAAAGAAACAATTGGTTTTTACACCGCCACGCGGTTAATGTACAAAAGCCTTCGCGTTGCTTTTAGCAACGCGAAGGCTTTTGTACATTTTTATGTCATATTGTCATAGAATCAAGATAAGAATTGAGAGCGTTTTCTAGATATTCATTCTCATCATCTTTAGAAAAAGAACCTAATTCTCGGACGAAGTTTTGGGTTAAAAAGAAAAACACGATAATACTTTCTATGGTAAAAGCTACATAAGTTGGTTGTATACTGGATTTTATGGAACCTTCTTCGATGCCTGCGGTAACTAGATCAAAAAGAAATTTGTGAATCTTGTAAAGCTTTGACTGCACAAAGTTGTTGCAGAAACCTGTTGGTGTCAATAATTCGCGGTAGATAAGATGAACTTGCATAGGTCTTTGCATTTGGATTAAAGATACTTCTTTTGTGTAGAGATGCAATTTTTCTATAGGTGATAGCAATTGTTTGTTGACTTGCTCAATCAGATCAAGAAACAATGCTGACTGGTTATTGAGAACTTCTTGATAAAGATTCTTTTTACCGCCAAAATAATAGGAGATAAGCGCGCTATTAACACCTGATAATTTAGAAATATCTTTAATTGAGGTGCCGTCGAAATTGTTACTGGCAAAAAGTTCTGTCGCTGCTTGTAAAATTTTATCTGATGAAGATGTACATGTTGTTATCATATGTTTGCCTCCCTGAAACGCTAAGAGCAGATGGATTTCTGCTCGCTACTCGATTATATCATATCTTTTTAATGAAATGAGCAAAAGGTACAAATTTAATATGTTTGTACGGTGGATGTTTTATACGAAGAAAAAAATAACATGTTAATTTGTTTTCAAAAAAAGCAAAAAAATACCAATAATTGCGTTATATTGTTAAATATGAGGCATATTTTTTTATTGTTATATCTTGACAAGGCTTATAATGCGAAGTAAAATAAGTCATATGCTTGAGAATTACATATTTTTTAGTTGATGAAAGAGACAAGTAAATCGAAGACCAAGTTCAGAGAGCCGACGTTTAGTGCGAGTCGGACTGGTACTAGATTGAATCCACTCCGGAGATGACAGGGGTAGCAACCTGTTCGGGTTCGACCGATATATCGATGATGAGGTTGCTGGTGAAATATGCCCGCGGCGAAAAAAGGTGGCACCACGTGAGTATGAACTCTCGTCCTTGATCTTTGTAATGATCAGGCACGAGAGTTTTATTTTATACTTAGGAGGAATTAGAGTGAAGATTATTGTTACTGAAAAAATTGCTGATAAGGGCATTGAATTATTGCAAAATGCTCCCGGAGTAGAGGTTGTTGTTTACAGAGAGCTGAAACGAGAAGAACTTCTTGATATCATTGATCAGTATGATGCTATGATTGTACGCAGCGTGACGAAAGTCGATGAGGAATTGTATCAGCGAGCTAAAAAACTAAAAGTTGTAGGCCGTGCCGGTAATGGCGTTGATAACATTGATATGGAAGGTGCAACCAAACGCGGTATCATTGTTGTCAATACGCCAGAATCAAACATTGTTTCTGCCTGTGAGCTAACTATAGGATTAATGTTGGCTTCGGCACGCAATATGATTAAAGGACATAATTTACTGATGGCTGGTGAATGGGGAAGAACGGGTCTCAGAGGTTCAGAACTCCTTCATAAGACTTTGGGTATCATTGGGCTAGGTCGTATTGGAGCTTTGCTTACAACCAGAATGCAGGCTTTTGGTATGAAGGTAATTGCTTATGATCCTTATATTACAGATGCCAGATTCAAGAAATTCGGCGTGGAAAAATGTGAAACATTGGAAGAACTACTTAAGAAAGCAGATATTATTACCATTCATACACCAAAAACTGAGGAAACAGTCAATATTATTACAAAGAAGGAACTTGACCTTTGTAAAAATGGTGTGCGCATTGTAAATTGTGCACGCGGTGGTTTGATTAATGAGGAAGATTTGTATGAAGCAATCAAAGCAGGAAAAGTTGCCAGCGCAGGTATAGATGTATTAAAGGATGAACCAAATGCTATTTCTCCTTTGATTAAATTGCCGCAATGTGTTGTTACGCCACATATAGGTGCTGGTACAGATGAAGCCCAGGATAATGTAGGTGTGACTATAGCAAGTGAGGTACTAAGTGCTTTGAGAGGTGACATGGTAGCCAATGCAGTTAATCTGCCAACCCTGCATCCACAGGATCTGGAAGACATGCAGAGTTATCTGCGGCTTGGTGAATACTTAGGTAAATTCTATTATCAAATGGAAAAAACAGTAGTAGAGAAAGTCGAAGTTATTTACCAGGGTGAAGTTGCTGAGATGGAAACTGAGATGATTACGCGTGCAATTTTGAAAGGCTTGTTTGAGCCAATTTTGAAAGAACGCGTCAACTACGTAAATGCTGCTTTAGCTGCTTCCGGACGCGGTATTGATGTGCTGGAAAGCAAAATGACCACTAATGAGAAGCGATTCAGCATGATTACCTTGAAAATCAGCGGTAAAGACAGTACATTTACAGTCAGCGGCACAGTCCTTGGACAAAATGAAATCCGTATAGTTGAAATAAATGGCTATGAATTTGATGTATCACCGGCAAAATATATGTTGGTTGCTCGCAATCAAGACAAACCTGGCATGATTGGTCAGATTGGTACTTTGTTGGGGGCAGGACGTGTGAATATAGCAAATATGCAAGTAAGCAGAAATAACAAAGAAGGACGCGCTATGATGTTTATGTCAGTTGATTCCGAAATATCGAAAGAAACATTGAACCTGTTGCAGGGAATTGATGGCATAACGCAAGCAAACTTAGTAAAATTATAAAAAACATACAGAAAGCAGCCGGTGGTTAGCTAACCACCGGCTGCTTTCTGTATGAAGATTATTCGTTATCGTCGGCAAAAATAATTTGTCCTTTTTCAAAAGCTTTGATGCGTGCTAGGGATTCAACGTGATAGCCAGCCTCAATTAAACGGTTGCGACCTGGTTGAAAAGATTTTTCAATGACGATGCCAATGCCGACAACGTTGCTGCCAGCTTGGTGAACCAAATCGACAAGTCCCATAGCTGCTTCTCCGTTGGCTAAAAAATCGTCCAGGATGAGGATATTTTCGCCTGGCGGCAAGAATTTTTTGGACACTGCTACGTTATTGGTAATATTTTTGGTGAAAGAAAAAACTTTTGTACTATACAATGTTTCATTCATGGTAGAAGGTTTTTGCTTGCGTGCGAAGACAACAGGAACATGAAAAAACAAGGCAGTTGTCAAGGCAACAGCTATGCCTGAAGATTCTACAGTTAAAATTTTCGTTACTTTTTTGTCAGCAAATCTTTTGCTGAATTCACGGCCTAGTTCCATCATTAATTCTGGATCAATCTGGTGGTTAAGGAAGGCGTCAACCTTTAGAATAGAATTGTTCAGAACAATTCCTTCATTTTTAATTTTTTCTTTTAACAAACGCATCATTACACCTCAGATAAATATGTTTTTATATAACTTATAGGATAAAATATTTTACTCTATTAGTCCAGCTTTTTAATAAATTATTATGGAAACTGTAAAAAAGATAACTAAAATATTCCAAAAAATAAGAGGGGCATTTGTTTATAAGCATGATAAAAACAATATTACATTAACAAAGGACAATTGGTGGAATTTGATGACAAAAAAAGATACAAAAAAGCTTGACAATGGTTTATGAAACTGTCATAATGTAAAAATAACATCCACAAAACACATTTATGTTCAGTGGAAAAATGACAAATGTAATGACCGGGAATAAAGCTGAGGAGCTTTCCTAACAGAGAGACGGCGCTTGGTGCAAGCCGTTGGAAATCCTTTATGTGAAACTCACCCGTGAACTTCGACTCTGAAATTAAGTAGGTGTCGACGAAGATCGCTTCGTTAAAGCGTCCGGAAAAAGCACCGGGACAATGAGGTCAAAAGTAGGGTGGTACCGCGGTTTGCCATCGCCCCTATCTGTCTATGGACAGATAGGGGCTTTTTTGTATCCTGTTACTAAAGAAGGAGGTAAGAGCTATGGAGCAAGTCATTTCAATAGTAGTAAGAAATCAGCCAGGGGTTTTAATGCGTGTAGCAGGTCTATTTTCTAGGCGTGGTTTTAATATTGACAGCTTGGCTGTTGGTATTACACAGGATCCTGAATTTTCCAGGATGACTGTTACCATGAAGGCAGATGCTTCAACGGTTGATCAGGTATGTAAACAGTTAGCTAAATTAGTTGAAGTTGAGGCGATAAAAGTATTACCTCTTAATGCCAGTACAAAACGCAGTATGGCTTTAGTAAAGGTGAATGCTGGTGACAAAAAATTGGAAATATTGAAATTAGCTGACGTGTTTCGTGCTCATGCCATTGATGTGACCGGCGACTCGCTAACTTTTTTAATTACTGGCGTTAATGACAAATTGAATGCTTTTGTTGATGTTATGAGACCTTATGGCATTATTGAGATGGTGCAGACAGGAGCTATTGCATTAGAACGTGGTGATGAAGCTTTAAAAGTAGAAAAATCACGTTATGTCTGGCCGAAAGTTGTCGAAGATGCCAGCGCTCGTAAGGGGTGTACGGTTATATAAAATACTATCCAGGTAAAACTTAGTTCTGATAAGAGGACCGCTTGGAAGGGCTTTAAGTTTGATAAATAATTTAAAATCAAAGGAGAGAATGAAAATGGTAAAAATGTACTATGACAAAGATGCTAACTGGGACATGATGAAAGACAAAACTGTCGCCATTATTGGTTATGGCAGCCAAGGTCATGCACATGCCTTAAACTTAAAGGACAGCGGTGCCAATGTTGTTGTTGGGTTGTATGAAGGAAGTAAGTCCTGGGCAAAAGCTGAAGCTGCAGGTTTACGTGTTATGACAGCGGCAGAAGCAACTATTGAGGCCGATATTGTTATGATGCTGATTCCTGATGAAAAACAGTCAGCAACGTATAAAAAAGAAGTTGCTCCTAACCTGAGACCTGGTATGGCGCTTGCTTTTGCTCATGGCTTTAATATTCATTTTGGCCAAATTGTGCCACCTGCTGATGTCGATGTATTCATGGTTGCTCCAAAAGGACCTGGTCATCTGGTTCGCCGTGTTTTTACAGAAGGACAGGGAGTTCCTTGCTTGATTGCAGTTCATCAGGATGCAACTGGCAGAGCTTATGACCTTGGTTTGGCTTATGCTAAGGGTATTGGCGGCACGCGTGCTGGTGTTCTAGGTACTACATTCCGTGAAGAGACTGAAACGGACTTATTTGGTGAACAGGCAGTTCTTTGCGGCGGTATTACAGCTTTGATTACCGCTGGTTTTGAGACTCTTGTTGAAGCAGGCTACGAGCCGGAAAGTGCTTATTTTGAATGTATGCATGAAATGAAATTGATTGTTGACTTGATGTACGAAGGCGGTATGGCTAAGATGCGTCATTCTGTCAGTGATACAGCAGAGTATGGCGATTATGTAAGTGGTAAACGTATTATTACAGAAGAGACCAAAAAAGCAATGCGTCAGGTTCTTACTGAAATTCAGGATGGCACATTTGCAACCAAATGGCTTTTGGAGAACCAAGCAAATCGTCCTTCTTTTAATGCAATGCGTAAACAAGCTGTTAATCATCCAATTGAGAAGGTCGGTGCAGAATTGCGCGGCATGATGTCCTGGGTGAAAAAATAGTAACTGTTTAGGGGAACGACCGGCAGGTTTAATGCCTGCCGGCAAAGTTCCGAAATGTAAAATCTTAGGAGGATTATAGTTATGGGTATGACAATGACCGAAAAAATATTAGCGAAACATTCTGGAAGAGATAGTGTTTCTGCAGGTGATTTACTTGTTTCGCAGCTAGATTTGATTCTTGCAAATGATATCACAGGACCGCCAGCTATTGATGAATTTGAAAAAATCGGCAGGCCGGTATTTAATAAGGATAAAATTGCTTTGGTGCCTGACCATTTTTCACCTTGCAAGGATATCAAGTCTGCTGAAATGTGCAAACGTTTACGGGATTTCGCACGCGAACATAAAATTACTAACTATTTTGAGGTCGGCCGTATGGGCATTGAACATGCACTGCTGCCTGATGCGGGGTTGATTGCTCCTGGTGAGATAATCATCGGCGCTGATTCTCATACTTGTACTTATGGAGCTCTTAATGCGTTGGCAACCGGTGTTGGCCAGACTGATGTTGGTGCGGCTATGGCGAGTGGTACAACTTGGTTCAAAGTTCCTGCTGCTATCAGAGTTGAACTTAAAGGTAAGCTGCCGAAGTATGTCAAAGGTAAAGATATCATTTTGACAATTATTGGTATGATCGGTGTTGATGGTGCACGCTATCAGTCACTTGAGTTTTGTGGCGAAGGAATCAGTGAATTGGCAATGTCAGACCGTTTCACCATTTGCAATATGGCGATAGAAGCTGGTGCGAAAAACGGCATTTTCCCTGTTGATGAAAAAACTTTGGCGTTCCTCAAAGGTAGAGTGACAAGAGAATTTGCAGCTGTAACGGCCGATGCAGATGCAGTATATGACCGTGAAATAACTATTGAACTGGATAAATTAGTTCCTGTGGTTGCTTATCCACACTTGCCCGAAAATGTTCATCCAGTTAGCGAGTCGACAGGTATTATTATCGATCAGGCTGTTATAGGTTCCTGCACTAATGGCAGGCTGGAGGATTTGGCTCAAGCGGCTGAAGTGTTAAAAGGCCATAAGGTTCATCCGAATGTACGTTGCATTATTATTCCAGCTACGCAGGAAATTTACCAGCAAGCAATGAAATTGGGATATATAGATACATTTATTGAAGCAGGCGTTGCAGTAAGCACGCCAACCTGCGGACCATGTCTTGGTGGCTACATGGGCATTCTTGCTCATGGTGAAAGGGCGGTTTCGACTACCAACCGTAATTTCCGAGGACGTATGGGCCACGTTGAAAGTGAAGTATATCTGGCTAGCCCTTATGTAGCTGCTGCCAGCGCTGTCATGGGAAGAATTGCCAGCCCTGAGGAGGTCATAAAATGAGTAAAGTATGGCGTTATGGTGATCATGTTGATACCGATGTTATTATTCCGGCCAGATATTTGAATATAGCTGATTTTGAGGAACTTGCCGAACATGCGATGGAAGATATTGATTTGAGTTTTGCACCGAATGTGCAAAAAAACGATATTATCGTTGCCGGCAGAAACTTTGGCTGCGGTTCGAGCCGCGAACATGCGCCTATGGTTTTGAAGGTCAAAGGTGTGAAGTGTATAATTGCCGATAGTTTCGCCCGTATTTTTTATCGTAATGCCATCAATATTGGTTTGCCGGCTTTGGAAATTGGCAAAGAAGTAGAGAAAATTGAAGCAGGCGATGAGTTGGAAGTAAATCTAACCAAGGGCGAAATCAAAATTGTGAACAAGGGCATTGTTATTAATACCAAACCGCTTCCGGAGTTTGTGCAGAAGATTGCCGATTGCGGCGGTTTAATCAATTATGTTAAAGGAGAAAACTAAGAATGCGTATAACTCTCTTGCCAGGTGACGGTATAGGACCTGAAATTGTGGATGCGGCTGTAGAAGTCCTAAATGCAGCGGCCAAAAAATATAATATGAATTTAGAGTATGACCACCAATTAATAGGTGGCGTAGCGATAGAGGCCACAGGCCATCCGCTTCCTGAAGCAACAGTGAAATCTGCTCAGACAGCTGATGCTGTCTTGCTCGGCGCAGTCGGCGGACCAAAATGGGATAACGTCGAGCCGGCTCTTAGACCAGAGAAGGCGCTTTTAGGTATTCGTAAGGCACTAGGTCTTTATTGCAACCTCAGGCCGATGAAAGTTTCTCGCTTTGTTTCCCATCTTTCTCCTTTGAAGGATGAAAGAGTCGCAAATGCAGATCTTCTTATTGTCCGTGAATTGACCGGCGGCATTTATTTCGGCACTCATAATGAGGCTGCGCTTGATGAAAATGGGGTAGAAACTGCCTCCGACATCGAAATCTATAGTCGCCCGGAAGTTGAAAGAATTGCCAAATTTGCTTTTGAAGCTGCAAAAAAACGTAAAGGTAAGGTGACTTCCGTAGATAAGGCAAATGTTTTGGCGTCTTCCAGAATGTGGCGCAGAATAACGGCAGAAATGCATGATAAGGATTATACAGAAGTAGAGTTGAATAACCTTTACGTGGATAACTGTGCTATGCAGCTTGTGCTTAACCCAGGACAATTTGATGTTATCTTAACCAATAATATTTTTGGTGATATTCTCTCAGATGAAGCATCCGTAATTGCTGGTTCCATTGGCCTTCTGCCGTCGGCCAGCTTAGGTGATGGTACGGGAATGTATGAACCGATTCATGGTTCAGCCCCTGATATTGCGGGAATGGGGATTGCAAACCCACTTGGAACAATTTTATCGGCAGCGATGATGCTGCGTTATTCCTTGAACGCTGATGCTGCGGCTGCGGCCATTGAAGAGGCTGTCGATCGTGTTCTGGCAAAAGGCTATCGTACTCCTGATCTTGCCGGACCAGGCTTGACAAAAGTTTCTACTTCGGAGATGGGACATCTGGTGGCTGAGGAACTACTGGCCTAAGAATTTTAAAAGAAATGGAGTGAATACTATGCGGATGACCGGTGCAGAAATAATGGTTAAATGCCTTCTTGAACAGGGTGTAAACACAGTTTTTGGTTACCCTGGAGGAGCAATACTGCCATTTTATGACGCGTTGCGCGAATCGGAAATAAGACATATACTGACTGCTCATGAGCAAGGCGCAGCTCATGCTGCTGACGGCTACGCACGTGCCAGTGCCCGCGTCGGTGTTTGCATTGCAACTTCAGGGCCTGGTGCAACTAATTTAGTTACCGGCCTGGCAACTGCTTTTCTTGATTCTATTCCAGTCGTTGCTATTACTGGTCAAGTGCCGACGGAAATGATAGGGCATGATGCTTTTCAGGAAGTTGATATTACTGGTATAACAATGCCAATAACTAAACATAACTTTTTAGTAAAACATCCCAGCCAATTGGCGACTGCAATGAGACTGGCTTTTGCCCTCGCTAAAACCGGCAGACCCGGGCCTGTCCTGATAGATGTGCCGCGTGATATACAAACAGCGATGCTGGATTATATGGCTGAAGAACCAGTGAGCATTGAAACTGAGAAACCAGATTGCAATAAAATCAAAAAGGCTGTTGAAGCTATTAATTTTGCCCAAAGACCAGTTATGCTCATCGGCGGTGGCGTAATTAACAGCAATACTGAATATGATGCTATGGACTTGGCAGAGAAATTGCAGATACCTGTTGTAAGCACGCTGATGGGTTTGGGTGCCTGCAGTGCATATCGCAGTTTATTTTTAGGAATGACTGGACTTCATGGCCACGAAAAAGCGAATAATGCAGTAAAAGAGGCTGATCTCATTCTGGCTTTTGGCAGCCGTTTTAATGATCGGGTTACTGGTGAACGAGGCAGCTATGTAGCACATAAAACTTTCGTACATATGGACATCGATCCTGCGGAGCTTGATAAGAACATTTACTCTGAAATAGGTATTGCCGGCGATATGAAAATGACTTTAAACAAGCTGACAGAAGCTTGTGAAAAAAAAGATCTCAGCGATTGGTGGCATAAAATAGCTGCCTGGCCAGCGAATGATGAGGATTGCGGCGATGAAGAAGCGCCTAAATTTCTTAGGGCACTTAATCCAGTGTTGAAGGACCGTGATTTTATTATAACTACCGATGTTGGACAGCATCAGATGTGGGCAGCGCAGAATCTGAAAATCCAATATGCGAGACAGTGGATTTCTTCCGGCGGCCTTGGCACAATGGGTTTTGGGTTACCTGCGGCAATGGGTGCTCAGTTTGCACGTCCGGCTAGCCGTGTCATCAGCATTTCCGGTGACGGTGGTTTTAAGATGACAGGCTCTGAACTTTTTACTATTTCCAGCAATTGTCTGCCGATAATTTCGATTGTATTTAATAATAGTGGCTTGGGCATGATTCGTCAGTTGCAGACGGTGTTTTTTGATAAGAGATTTACGTCTTGTGAGATGCCTGGCTATGTTGATTTCGTGAAGTATGGCGAGGCTTTTGGCGTTAATGGTAAACACGTTGACAGCCCGGAGGCGCTTGCAGATGCTGTTAGTGAAGCCTTGGACAAAAATGAACCATGTATTATTGAGGTTACTATCAATCCAAAAGATATGGTAAAACCAATGGTGAATCCTGGCGCTGGGATTAATTCTTTCGTTAAATTCAGCAGTTAAATTTTATGTGCTTTCAGAAAGTGCATATTCAATATTAATATAATAAAATATAATGCCCCCTGAATCTTTATGATAATCAAACATTATCCAAAGATTCAGGGGGCATTTTTTATTCAAGTATTTACTTTAATCCAATAGTGTATTTGAAAGACTTCATAAAATGACGTGATACTGGCACTTCTTCTTTTTCGTAATGTTGCATGACTAGAAGAAAGGTGTCGTTAAAATAGGGAATAACTTCCCTAATCATATTTGCATTTACAATAAAACTTTTATGAGTTCTTAGAAAACCCAAATTTGCCAAATTTTCTTCAGCATCTTTTAAAAGCAGATTTGTTTTGATAATACCGCGTGTTGTATAAAACAATGAAGAGCCAGATTCGGTTTTGATCATCACAATTTCAGCAGGTGGATCGAAAACCAGTAATCGTTCTGACGTTGCCAAAGTGATTTTGCTGTTGGTGGAAATTATGTTGCTTTTAGAGGTTTTAGTTATAGCGGCATACTCAAAGAAACGTTTTAATGTTGCATTAACACGTTCCTCTGAGTAAGGTTTCAAAATATAGTCGAAAGCACCTAATTCGAATGCATTGACAGCAAATTGATCGAAGCCGGTTGAAAAGACAATTTTAGGCGCATTGGGCATATACATAATTATTTGAGCGCATTCAATGCCGCTCATTACTGGCATTTCAACATCTAGAAAAACCAAATCTATTTCGTTTGACTTCAAAAATTCAAGGGCTTCTTTGCCGTTAACACATTCACCTACTATTTCAATTTCATTTACTTCTTCCAAAATATAGCGTAACTCTTTGCGGGCAGGAAGTTCGTCATCCACGATTACTACTTTATATGCCATTTTTATGCTCCTTCCAATGGTATTTTGAACGAAACTGTAGTGCCTTTATTTTCAATGCTTTCGATGTTTAAACCACTATCCGCGCCATAGATAGAAATAAGTCGTTTATGTACATTTATTAAACCGATGGATTGCCGCCCAGGATTATCTAAAAGCAGTTTGTCTAATTTTTGAGCGGAGATACCAATTCCGTCATCAATAACAAAAAGTTCATAATACGTTTGATTTTTGATAATCCTGATGGAAACAATTCCACCATCTTCTTTAGTTAAAATGCCATGTTTGATGGCATTTTCAACAAGTGGCTGCATAATCAGAGAAGGAATTTTGAATTCATAGTTGGAGGGAAAGTCATATTTAACTTGTAATCTGTCGCCAAATCTTGCCATTTCGATATCGACATAGGCTTTAACATGCTCCATTTCTTTATTGAAGGTTATTAAAGTCTCTGAGTTGGATAAATTGTGTCTGTAATAATCAGCTAAGGAAGAAATAAGTTTTTTTGCTGTCATGGGGTTATCACGGCAGTGGAAACCAATTGTGTTCAGAGCATTAAAGAGAAAATGGGGATTTATCTGTGACTGTAGAGCTTTTATTTCAGCATTAGCAAGTAGTTTTGCCTGTTCCTTGTATTCATTTATTTCTATTTGTAAAGAAATTAGATCGCGCAATCCCAAAGCGAGGTCTAATTCAAATTTTGTCAGTATTTGTTCCGGATCTTTGCCTAAGATGACATGACCTAGAAGGATAGATTTATTGTAGATTGGCAGTATTATGTAAGGATTGACGTGTATGATTGAATTGACTTTTTCGGCTTGAATTTCTTTTGTGCATCTATTTAATATCGTTTCGATTTCTTTAGGCTTTTTAAGTAGATCGTTTTCTAGGGCAACCAGATTTTTATTGTAAAAAAGGGCAACCCAAGAAAAATTGGGTACTGTATGAGTTATCGCAGAAGCAATTACCTGAGCTGATGTCTCGTTAAAACCATTTTTTAATAAGTTCATGGTAAGATTAATAATTTTGAATGAAGTTTTTGTCGCTTCACTCGCAATTTTCTCTTCTCTTTTATAGGTATCTTCAAGAATACCTATGAACAGTGCGATAGCCAAAGGATTTGTTACCAACATGGCTGGAGCAATCTGCCGCACAAGATTGTAAACTTTCTCAAATGAATAAGGAAAAACAAAAAGTAACCCCATGTGTAATAATTCTAGGAAAAAACCTATAAGCAGAGCCAAAGGCCACATTTTTCTGCTTTTTTTTACGTTATAGGATAAAAACCCCGCAATAATTCCTTGGAGAATGGTTATTATCCCACTGCCGAAAGCGGAAAAAGTATCTAATGAAAAGATGCGGTGTATACCGGTTATTAATCCTGTCAGAGTACCTACGACAGGGCCGCCTATAAGACCGCCGACAATTACTCCTACAGCTCGAGTATTGATTACGCCTGCGCCGCCAGGAACCTGAATGCCCCAATAGGTTCCCAAAATACCTATTGTTGAAAAAATAGCAATAAATGTAAATCTGTTCTTAAATGAAGTGTTATCGAATATTGCATTTTTAAAAATATCAGTTCTGTTTAAGATAAGAATTATGACCAAAAACAAAGATAATCCCAGCCAAAGCTGTAAAAAAATATTAGATTCTATTTCAAACAAATTGATTTACCTCCTGAGTATAAATAGTCCATGATATGTGTATTTATGTAACTTATCCCTGAAATCCAGCATCTTACCCTTAAAATCAGCTTTAGATGAGTAAAGTGAATTAAAATCGTTCTAGATAAAACATGAAGAACGAAGGTGAAAGATGAAGCGGAGCAGAGAATAATCAAGCTAGGTAACTAAAAGATGAAATTTACGAAGGAGGGATATCATGGAATTAAAAGAAATCATGAATTCACCAATGTTGTGGGTTGTATCAAGTATTATGGTTATTGTGGTTGTATTAGAAGCACTTGTGTTTATGCGTCAGGCATTTAAATCTGCCGAAAAAATGGGAATACCAAAAGAAGAATGTATGATGGGTATGCGTTCTGCAATGATTACTGCAATTGGTCCGGCATTTAGCCCGGTAATTGTTCTTATAGCACTAATGGCTGTCTTAGGTGGTCCTACGGCATGGATGAGAATGAATGACATCGGAGCAGCTCGCACCGAACTGGCGATGAGTACTATTGCAACCGGTATGGTCGGATCTACGCTCGAAGCTGGCAAATTGACGCTCATGGGTTTCATTTTTGCTCTTTGGGGCATGGCTCTTAATAACTCAGGTTGGATAGTAATTGGGGGGTATTCTGCTCCTCAGTTAGGAAAAGCTGTAGGCTATATGAAAGAGAAGTTTGATCAGGTCTGGGTCAAACTAGTAATGGCAGCCGCAGCACTGGGCTTATTTGGGACGCTTTTAAGTAATGCATTGATTAAAGGCGGTAATATAGTGTTTAAGAACTTATTTGCAGGAATTGTGGCATTTATTGCCATGACAATTATATCACATTTCTTTAGGGGTAATCAGCGTATACAAGAATTTAGCTTAGGATTGGCAATGTTAATTTCAATGTATGTTGCAGCAGCATTTTTCTAATATAAAATTTTGAAAAGGGGTGATACTGATGGAAGAAAATAAGGAACTGGCAGGTATTTCTGAATTCAGATCCAAGATTAAAAACTTAGGTGTGGTTTTTGTCACATTAGCTTTAATAGCCAATTTCATACCGGCTGTTTTTGTATCAATAAAAACTGGTATTTTCCCATCTGGTGCAGATTTATTTAAGCTTTGGCTGGCTGCGGCCGCAGCTTTTGGAGTTGGATACTTCGTTCAACCAATTTCTTTCTTCCCCATGGTAAATATGGCGGGCAGCTTTATGGTTTGGATTTGTGGAAATGTTGGTGAACTCAGGGTACCTGCAGCCGCAATGGCGCAGAAAGTCACTAATTGTGAGCAGGGAACACCGAAGGCCGAAATTATGGCGACAATTGGTATTGCAGCATCTGTGTTCGTGTCTGTAACTATGATAACTATCTTTGCGATTGCTGGTTCGCAGCTTATGCCCATGATGCCAAAAGCTGTTTTAAAAGGATTCACTTTTATTTTACCAGCTGTTTTAGGTGCTGTTTATGCTGACCTTTGCGGTAAGAACTTTGTTCTTGGTGTTATAATCCTTGTATCTTCAATTCTTGGAACAATATTTTTCCCAGCAATTGGTATACCAAAAGGTATGGTTATGTTGGTCAATATTCTTGTCGCTGTTAGCATTGCACGTGTTTATTACTTAGCAAATAAAAAAGCATAGATAAGTTTTCTAGGCTAAACTGAACTATCAGGAGGAATTTAGTTATGGGACCATTGGAAGGTTTAAAAGTATTGGATTTATCAAGAGTTTTGGCGGGACCTTACTGCACTATGTTATTAGCAGATTTTGGTGCAGATGTTATCAAAATTGAACCACCTAAGGTTGGCGATGATTCGCGGGCATTCGGACCTTTTGTCGGCAAGGAAAGCGCATATTTTATGAGCCTTAATCGCAATAAACGCTCAATGGTCCTGGATTTTAAAAATCCTAAACACATAGAAGTATTTAAAGAAATGGTTGCGAAGGCAGATGTCGTAGTTGAAAATTATCGACCTGGGACTATGGAAAAATTTGGTTTATCGTATGATGTTTTGAAAGAAATCAACCCAGAACTTATATATGCAGCGTGTTCTGGATTTGGCCGTACTGGTCCTTACAGATTAAAACCAGCTTATGATATCATTGTGCAGGCTATGGGAGGCATAATGAGTATTACCGGTGAAGGAAAAGATTCACCTACCAGGGTTGGCGCATCCGTAGGTGATGTCGTGGCAGGCATTTTTACTGCTTATGGTGTTATGTTGGCTCTCTACCACAGAGAAAAAACAGGAAGAGGCCAATTGGTTGATGTAGGAATGCTTGACTGCCAGGTAGCTATTCTAGAAAATGCTATTGCACGCTATGTGACTTCTGGTGAGATTCCGGTGCCACTAGGAAACAGGCATCCTTCCATTACACCGTTCTCTGCTTTTACGGCGAAGGATGGTCAAGTAATTGTTGGTGCGGGTAATGACCGCTTATGGACTAAACTTTGTAATGTGCTTGAAAAACCTGAATTGCTTGCAGATGAGCGTTTCAGCAATAATGGCTTGCGCACAACAAATTTCCATGAGTTACATGCAATTCTGAACAGCGTTCTCGTTAATAAGACAATTGACGAATGGATTGCCTTATTGGAGGAAGCTGGAATTCCTTGTGCACCTATTAATAATATTGAAAGAATCCTCAATGATCCTCAGATCAAAGCGAGAGATATGATAGTGGAAGTTGAACATCCGATTGCTGGTCATCTTAAAATGCCTGGCGTTCCAGTTAAACTTTCAGATTCTCCAGGCTCAGTAAGAACACCGGCACCGCTTTTAGGACATGATGCTAATGAGATTTTGCGCGAGTTGATGGGGTGGAACGAGGAAACTGTAAACCAGAAATTGAATTAAGTTTAGCTGAATAATTTTTTGTGGGTCTTTGCCATTCTCGCATATAAAATTGTTTAACCAACTTAAATTTATTTATTAAATTATTAATAAGCAAAAACGACCTGTTGCAAAATTGTTGCAACAGGTCGTTTTACTATGCTAATGCCAAGAAAAAGAATAATATCGGGTAGGAATAAGGACATCTATGACGAATATTTAAGTATTACTATATATTATATGAGGCAGATATGGACTATATTATTCCTGAATATGTCAATAAAATATTGAAGGCCTTAATGTCTAATGGCTATGATGCCTATCTTGTAGGCGGTGCGGTGCGCGATCTTTTATTGGAGAAAAAACCGGAAGACTACGACATAGTGACAAATGCCAAACCAGACGAAATCATTACCGTTGCTAAAAAAAGGGGTTTTGGTGTCGTTGAAGAATTGGGTCAGAACTTTGGCGTTGTGATGGTGGTTGTTGATGATAATTCTGTCGAAGTTGCCACTTACAGGAGCGAGAGTTATGGCGAAGATGCGCATAGGCCTGAAAGTGTTTGGTATTGCGAGACATTGGCTGAAGATCTTGCACGACGTGATTTTACTATTAATGCCATTGCTTTAGATAGCGAGGGCAGAGTAATTGATTACTTCAATGGTTTGGAGGATTTGAAAAACCGCAAACTGCGTACCGTCGGACAAGCTTCGCAAAGGTTTGCTGAAGATGCGCTCAGGATGTTTCGCGCCTGCCGGTTTATATCTCAATTGGGCGTATCCTGTGATGCGGAAGTCTTTGCAGCTATTACAGAACAACTGCAGAGAGTCAGTGGCCTGTCCATGGAACGCGTCCGCACGGAAATTAACAAGCTGATGAAAGGCGAATTTGTCAATCTTGGTTTGGATGCTTTGATTAAGAGCGGACTGGCAGCTCAGTTTTGTCGTAACCGCCAGAAAGGCAGGGAAATACAAATCCCGATTTTGCCTGAATTATCAGCTCTTGTCGGTGTACCTCAAAATCCTAATTTCCATATCTATGATGTATGGAATCATACTTTAAAAGCAGTAGGGTTGGGAGAAAAAAGCCTCGAGGTAAGATGGGCATTGCTCTTACATGATATAGGCAAAGGGCAGCCATCTGTGCGCGGATTTGATAATGAAGGGAATCCAACTGATTATGGGCATGAAGAACTCAGCGCGCGTATGGCTGAGAAGATACTCAAGCGTTTTCAGTTTTCAGCAACTTTTGTGAAACGGGTGGTTTGGCTGATAGCTAATCATATGCAATTTGGTTTTCGTGTAGGTAAAGATGAACCAGGAACAAGGCGCTGGCTCAGAAGAGCAGCTTTATCAGGTGCCTTCAGGTGGAACAAAGATATGCAGGAGGCTTTTGCTCAATTAACATCCGTATGTCTTGCGGACTTGGCAGCAACAAATGCCCATGAACAGGAAATTATTGCCATGCATATGTATAGTGAAGAAGTTTTGCGTTTGTCGGCTGATATGCCCGTTCATACCAGTGACTTGTTGCTTAGCGGTAAACAGATAGCAGCGATCTTAGGTGGAAAACAATATTTACCGCAATTAATGAAAATCCTCCTGAAAAGAGTGCAGGATGGAACGTTGCAAAATTCAGAGGAGTCGTTGACGGTTGCTGTTAAAAAGTGGCACCAAAGAAGATTGCAGTATGAAACATCTGCAGCAGATGAAATTTAATTTGTAATTATGTAAAAAAAGCGTTTATCAAACTGGTTATACATAAGGGGATATAGAATGAAAATAAGAAATATGATATTGGTTATATTTTGTTTGCTGGCTGTTGTGATGCTTCCGATATTAGACGCAGAAGCAAAAGAAAAGAGTAAAAGAGTTGTTTTGGGTATTGAAAGAATTGAGGACTATACCAAGATTTTCACAGGCAAACGGGTTGGTCTTATCACTAATCAAACAGGTGTAACCCATGACCTGAAAAGTTCGGTTGACTTGCTAAGAAGCAAGGTGAATCTGCAAGCGATTTTTGTTCCTGAACATGGACTTTTTGGTGCTGTAACAGCGGGTGATGATGTAAAAAATGATAACTATGAAGGAATTGAAGTGCGCAGCCTTTATGGAGATACACGAAGGCCGAGCAAAGCTATGCTGTCTGATATAGACATCTTGGCTTTTGATATTCAGGATGTCGGCACACGTCATTATACCTATGTTTCTACCATGGCTTATGCAATGGAGGCCTGCGCAAAGGAAGGTAAAAAGTTCATTGTTTTTGACAGGCCTAATCCTTTAGGAGGCAATTACGAGGGACCAACACTAAAAAATGGCTTCGAGTCATTCATAGGCTTGTATAACGTGCCGCTTCGCCATGGTCTTACAGTAGGAGAGTATGCACGCTTCATTAATAAAGAATATCAGATAGGCGCTGATTTGACTGTCATACCAATGAAAAATTGGACAAGAGAGATGTTATTTGAGCAAACGGGGCTTCCCTGGATTGCTACTTCCCCTAATATACCAACAGAAGCAAGTGCGTTTTGTTACGCGGCAACAGGTATAGTTGGCGACATGAACATTTCAGTAGGGATAGGCACTACCAAGCCGTTTGAATATGTCGGGGCACCTTGGCTTGATAAGATGGATTTTGCAGCCAAACTTAATGCCTTGCAGATGCCAGGTGTTATTTTCAGACCAATAGCTTTCATGCCTAATTATGGAATGTATGCAGGTGAACTTTGCCAAGGTGTGCAAATGCATATAACTGATAAAAGAAGCTTTCAACCAGCGCACGTAGGCGCACAAATGGTTAGATTATTAATGAAAGATTATTCTCAAATAGACTTGTTTCCTAAAAGAAGCTCTGATGGTTTTAAAATAGACATTGCTTTGGGTGAAAGCTCTTTACGTTATGCTGAAATACCTTTGGAGGACATTTTTAACCGTTGGGGTAGGGAAAACGCATATTTTGCGGAAAAGGTACAGCCTTATCTTTTGTATCCGCTGAAATAGAAGGAGGACATAATGATTTTAAGTAAGAATTTTATTGAAGTGCTTTACGAAGCAGCACATATTCAACGCTGGAATGACCACATAAGGCCACAAGGGTTTACTGAACTTGACAAACAAGCCCATAAAATGGTTATTTTGTATGTATTGTCACGCTATGAAGAGCAGGATCATGGCGCTAAGCTGAATTGGCAGGTTCTGGTTGAAGGCGGTATTTTTGAATTCTTACACAGAATTATTCTGACTGATATCAAACCACCGGTTTTTCACGAACTGATGCGTGTGCACGGTGACAAACTGAATAATTGGGTCTACAACGAACTAGAACGCAAGGTGCCCGATATTGATCAGGATTTCCTAGGCAGGATGAAAAATTATTTTGATACGAATATTTATCAAAAGGAGAAGAAGCTTTTAAAGGCGGCACACTACCTGGCGACCGAATGGGAGTTCCGCATAGTTTATCATCTCAACCAAGGTATTTATGACGTTGAGGCAACAAAAGTAGCTATTGCCAATGAAATAGAAGAGCATTATGATTTGGCGGGTGTACAGAAAATATCGCTGGGAGGAAAGACTCGTAAATTCGTTGATCTGGTCGGCCAGCTGCGTTTTCAGAAAAGGTGGGCACAATCGCCGAGAGTGCCGGAAACGTCAGTGATGGGGCATATGATTATAGTAGCTATCTTAGGATATTTTTGTGCTCTGCGTTTAGATGCCTGTCCCAAACGAGCCGTTAATGATTTCCTTTGCGGTTTGTTCCATGACTTGCCGGAAGTTTTGACCAGAGATATTATTTCACCAATTAAGCGCTCTGTGGAAGGACTTGACGAGTTAATAAAGGATATTGAAAAAAGACAGATTGCAGAGAAAATCTTGCCTTTATTGCCGGGTGAATGGCACAAAGAGATTCTGTATTTTGCGGAAAATGAGTTTGCGGACAGGGCTGTTATCAGCGGAAAGGTTAAGCTTCTTGATAGTCCGGAAGAAATTAGCGAAAATTATAATGTAGACAAATATTCTGCCGTTGACGGATCTGTCTTAAAAGGATGTGATCATCTGGCGGCGTTTGTGGAAGCTTGGCTGTCACGACGTCATGGTATTACGTCCCAACATTTGCAGGAAGGCGAAGAAAAAATACGCGAAATGTACAAAACAAGGAATATTGCCGGTATTCCTTTTTGGAAAATTTTTGGTAAATTCAACTGATTTTTCTTTATTTTCGTGCAATCTAGACGTCTATTAAATTATTCGATGTATATTATTACATCGAATATGCGCTTTAGATGAGTACGATTTCAGCGATTGTTTTAATAGTTATAAAAAATTACTATTTTTTCTTATAAAGCATTATGCAGTCCTATCCTTGAACACAAATGTGCATTTTATACAAAGCGCGCAGGAAAAGGTTTACATTCTTGACAGTGTTGTGAAACGGTGATAAAATTCTTTTTGTTAATTGTACATTTGCATATTTATAGATTGAACGTACAGTTTGAGACTTTTTATTTTTAATGGTTGGGGGTAAAAATATGACTATGAAATTCGCTAAACGTATGGAAAGGATGCAAGCATCTGAAATTCGTGAACTTTTGAAATTAACGCAAAAACCGGAAATAATTTCATTTGCCGGTGGCCTGCCTGCACCAGAACTTTTCCCTGTGGAAGAACTTGCTAAATTAGCCGAAGATGTTTTAGAAAGTGAAGGCAGACAACTGCTGCAATATGCAACAACAGAGGGCCGGCCAACTTTGCGCCAAAAGATTGCTGATCGTATGTTAGCAAAATATAATACAAAAGTAAGCCCTGACGAAATTTTGATTACCACTGGTTCTCAGCAGTGTCTGGATTTTGCCGGCAAACTATTTTTAGATCCTGGAGATATTGTGCTTTGTGAAAGTCCTTCTTACTTAGGTGCTTTAAATGCGTTTAATGCGTATGAACCGAATTTTGTTGAAGTTCCAACAGATGACGGTGGTTTGATTCCAGAAGAATTGGACAAGATTCTTTCAACTACAGAACGATGCAAATTTATATATGTTATTCCTGATTTCCAAAATCCTACCGGTCGTACCTGGAGTATGGAGCGCCGCACCAAATTTATGGAAGTCGTCAATAAGCATAATCTTCCTGTACTCGAAGATAACCCATATGGTGAACTGCGTTTCGAAGGAGAGATTCTGCCTTCTTTGAAATCAATGGATACCAAGGGTTTGGTAATGTTCCTTGGTACTTTCTCTAAAATATTCTGCCCTGGACTTCGTCTTGGTTGGGTTGCGGCAGTGCCGGAAGTAGTATCTGAGTTTGTTAAAATAAAACAAAGCGCTGATTTGCACACTTCTAATTTTGACCAAGGATTGGCTGATGCCTACATCGAGAACTATGATCTTGATGCTCATGTAGAACAGATTAAGGCTTTGTATAAACATCGCCGCGATTTAATCATTGAAAGTATGGAAAAAATGATGCCGGAAGGCGTAAAATGGACACACCCGGAAGGTGGTTTGTTCCTGTGGCTAACATTTCCGCAAGGCGTTAGTGCCGCCCAGGTATTTTTGAAGTGTATTGAAAAGAATGTCGCTGGTGTTACAGGCGATGCTTTCTTCCCAAATTGTAAAACTGATCGTAACATGCGTATCAACTATTCCAACATGCCTGATGAAAAAATTATCGAAGGCATCAGAAGGATGGCAGAAGCAATTAAGGAATCAATGTAAACTAAATTTACGGGCCTGTTATCGAATTTTTAAATTCGATAGCAGGTTTTTTTATTACCTATGATATAATTAGATGTTAAAACTTAGTTTGAAAGCGGTGACAACGTGGCAGATAAATTTTTAGTAGTAGATGGCAGCAGTCTTATTCATAGAGCGTTTTTTGCTTTGCCGCCTCTTATGACGAAAAAAGGGCTCAACACAGGAGCGGTTTATGGCTTCTGCAACATGCTGTTGAGGGTTATAAGCGACGTGAAACCAAAATGGATAGCTGTTGCTTTTGATAAGTCAAGAGTTACTTTCAGGACAGAAATGTTTGATGGTTATAAAGCACAACGCAAAGAAACACCTTGTGAACTATCTGAACAATTCCCTGTTGCACGACAATTGTTGGAAGCTATGAATATCAGTGTGCTTGAAATGGATGGTTACGAAGCAGATGATATTATTGGCACTTTTGCCAAACATAAAGCTGGCGAAGCTGAAGTAATAATTGTCACCGGTGACAGAGATGAATTGCAGCTTTTAGATGACAATGTTAAAGTTTTTTATACAAAACGCGGTATCACTGATATTCAGGAATTTGATATTGAAGAATTTAAAGCAAATTATGATGGTCTGAAGCCAATTCAACTCATTGACCTCAAAGGTTTAATGGGTGATGCGTCTGACAATATCCCTGGAGTACCAGGCGTTGGGCCTAAAACGGCAATGAAACTAATTTGTGAGTATCAGTCTGTAGAAAATGTTTTAGCTCATATTGATGAAATATCCGGCAAGAGTCTAAAAGAAAAACTGACAAATAATAAGGAAAAGGCACTCTTGTCAAAAAAGTTGGCTACGATTTTTACCGATGTGCCAGTTAACCTCGACTTAAGCCAGCACGAGTTAAAAAACATGAAAGCGGAAGCCAAGACAATTATGAGAGAATTGGAATTTCGCAATCTTTGGGAGCGGTTTTCACTCGTTTTGGGTGATGAAGAACCGGCAATTGCAACCTTCGACTTGTTTGGTGAAGAAGTGACTGCACAGGTTGAAAGATATACAGAAAAATCTGTAGTGACCAGCGAACAGGGTAAAGAACTGTTTTCTTCGATTAAAGCTAACGGAAAGGAAACATGCCTGTTAGCTGATATAGCGGGAAAAATACCAAAATTAAAACTTGGTAGTGTGTCGTTGCTCCATAATCAGACCATATATACTATCCCTTCGTCTAGTGATGCTTGGCCCGAAGTTTATGTATGGCTGGCAGATGCATCGCAGAAAAAAGTTGTCTGCGATGGCAAAGCTATGCTTAAGGCTTGTCTGGCAAATAATGTTAAAGTTGCGGGTGTAACAGGAGACTGTTCTCTTGCTGCCTATCTTGTTGAGCCAGGCGAAAGTTCTTACAGTCTAAAAGCTTTGGCTGACCGCTATCTTGTGAAAAATACCGGCGGTTCAATACAGGATTTAGAAGAGCTCAATGCATTACTGTCGAAATACCTGGAAGAAAAAGAATTGGTTAAGTTATATCAGGAAATTGAGCTCCCTCTAGTGCCTGTGCTTGCTGCAATGGAACTTACTGGTATTGCGATTGATGAAAAAATGCTGGCAGATATTACTGAAGAATTTCGACTAAAACTTGATAAACTGGAGCTTTTGGCTTATGAACAAGCTGGCGAGCAGTTCAACCTGAAATCGCCTAAACAACTTGGTGTATTGCTTTTTGAAAAGTTAGGATTACCTGTTGTCAAAAAGACAAAAACCGGTTATTCAACTGATGTAAGTGTTCTGGAAGAACTTGCTTCGCAGCATCCTTTGGTAGGCACTATTTTGCAGCATCGCCAATTGTCAAAATTATACTCTACCTATTTGGAAGGCTTGAAACCATTAATAAATCCTATAACCAAACGTATTCATACACATTTCCAGCAAACAGTGACTGTGACTGGCAGACTTTCCAGCACTGAACCTAACCTGCAGAATATCCCGGTGCGTACTGAAATCGGCAAACGTATGCGCGCCATGTTCGTGCCTGGAGATGGTTACGATTTCCTCATGTCCTGCGATTATTCCCAGGTTGAGCTCAGGATTTTAGCACATATAGCACAGGATCAGCTTCTTCTCGATTCCTTTGCCAAAGGGCAGGATGTTCATGCCAGGACAGCATCAGAAGTATTTGGCATGCCGCTGAACGAAGTATCTTCGGAAATGCGTTCACGTGCCAAGGCCGTAAATTTCGGTATAGTTTATGGTATCAGTGACTATGGCCTCAGCAAACAGCTTGGTATAAGCCGCAATGAGGCAGGGCAGTACATTGAAAATTATTTTAAACGTTATACGGGCGTGAAAAAGTATATGGAAGACATGGTTCTAAAAGCTAAAAAAGACGGCTATGTAGCAACATTGTTCGGCAGACGCCGCTATTTACCGGACATCAATAACAGCAATTTTAATTTACGTAGTTTTGCGGAACGGACGGCAATTAATACGCCGATACAAGGTACCGCTGCTGATGTTATTAAGCTGGCAATGATAAAAGTTCAGAAAGCCTTGTTTGAGGGCAACTTCAAAAGCCGTATACTTTTACAGGTGCATGATGAATTGGTTTTGGAAGTTTGTGCTGATGAAAAAGAACAAGTTGCCAGGATAGTTAAAAAAATTATGGAAAAAACTGTTGATTTGTCTGTACCGCTTTTAGCTGATGTTGCGTATGGAAAGAATTGGGCAGAAACAAAGTAAGGAGAAATATAGATGCCGGAATTACCAGAAATTGAACAGGTCAGAAAAACACTGACACCACATGTATTAAACAAAATAATAAAGCAGGTGGAAATAAGGCTGCCGCGTATGATTAAACATCCTTCGCCGGAAGCTTTTGCCGATATCTTAGTAGGTCAATGTATTTGTGATTTGAAGCGAAGGGGAAAATATCTGACGTTTGAGTTTGGCACGAATATCAAAATGATTGCTCATCTAAGAATGACAGGGGCACTTATTGTTACTGACGATGGTGCTCCGGAGCCTGCATACGCTAAGATTAAATTTGCGTTGACTGGCGGCAAGACACTATGGTTCTGCGATATAAGAACATTTGGTACCTTACATTTAGTTATTAATGATGATGTAAGGCTGCCGGGTTTTGAGAATCTAGGGCCGGAACCAGGTACAAAGGAATTGAATGTTCCTTATTTACAAGAAATACTAAAAAAACGCAAGGCTTCGATAAAAGGTGTTATCCTGGATCAGGAAGTTGTTGCAAGCTTGGGTAATATTTATGCTGACGAGGCATTGGCAGTTGCGGGTATTTTGCCACAACGCCCCGGCGAGTCACTTAGCGAAAAGGAAATTGAAAGATTAATAAAAGCCATTAACAAAGTAATCAAGCAAGGTATCAAAAATCATGGAACTACTTTCCGTAATTATAAAGACGGTAATGGCAATCAAGGCAGGAACCAGGATTACTTGCTGGTCTATGGTCGTAAGGGAAAACCATGTAAGAAATGCGGTGCAGAGTTAATTGGTACCAAAGTGGCAGGGAGAGGGACAACTTATTGCCCTGGCTGCCAGCACTAAGGGGTGTTATGGTGAAAATAATTGGGTTGACAGGTGGTATCGGCTCGGGTAAGACTTCCGTTGCCACTAAGTTAAAAGCTTTGGGCGCGTGCGTCTTTGATGCTGATGAAGCGGCTAAAAAGGCTGTTATATCAGGAACTGAAGGATTTCAGAAAGTAGTTGCTGCCTTCGGTCTCCAGGTTGTTGATGCGGATGGCAATCTCAATCGGGCGGCTCTAGCGGAAATTGTTTTTAATAATAAAGATGCCCTAAAGAAGCTTGAAGAGATAATTCACGGCTATGTCTGGCAAGAAGCTGATAAGTTTTTAAGCGCTTGTCAGGAAGCTGGTGAGCGGGTTGTAATTCTTGATATTCCACTTCTTATTGAATGCGGCTGGTACCAAAAGGTTGATGAAGTCTGGCTAGTAGCTTTGCCTGTTGAGAAGCAAATTATGCGTACAATGGAGCGTAGCGGTATGCTGGCAGAGGCTGTTCAAGCAAGAATAGCTGCGCAAATGTCTTTGGATGAAAAGAAAAAATATGCAACGTTGATTATTGATAATAGCGGGACCTGGGAAGAAACAGAAAAACAAGTAATCGCTGCCTGGAAAAAGGCAGTTAAATAGCGGAGGGATAGGCTTGCGAAGAAAGAAGAAGAGCAGGCGTTGGTTTTATTGGGCGCTTTTTGTCTGCCTGGTCTTTGCAACCTGGCAAATTTGGCGGTCAGATAAAGTCCAGATGCGGTTTGTATATTTGTGGCCGTATCAGGAAGAAATAATAGAGTATAGCAAGAAAAATAATTTGGATCCATTTCTTGTTGCAGCTGTCATTAAAAATGAAAGTGGTTTTCGGATAGACGCTAAGTCTAAACCGGGGGCTGTTGGGCTTATGCAGATAATGCCGCCTACTGGCGAATGGATAGCGGAAGAAATGGGCATGCATGATTTTCAAATGTCTAAGCTTGCCGAAGCTGAAACAAATATTCGTATGGGTTGCTGGTATTTAAGCGAACTTGAATATGAATTCGGACACAATCGTGTGCTTATGTTGGCAGCATATAATGCAGGTCGTGGTAATACTAAAAAATGGATGGAAGAATTCGACTGGGATATAGATTTTGGTAGGATAGAAGCTATACCATATGTAGATACCCGTGAATATGTCCGCAAGGTTTTGTACGATAGGGGACAATATTATAAATTGTATAAAAATCATATTGATAACTATTGACGTGATATGTGTGATATGCTATCATATTAGCGTTGCCGGTACATGATGCGCGGTCGTGGCGGAACGGCAGACGCGCTAGCCTCAGGAGCTAGTAGGGGCAACCCTGTGGAGGTTCAAATCCTCTCGACCGCACCAATTTTATACTGTGACAAAGACTTCTCTCTATGCGGTTGTGGCGGAACGGCAGACGCACCATCTTGAGGGGGTGGCGGGGAGACCCGTGTGGGTTCAAATCCCACCAACCGCACCATATTGAATTTAGCGAAGTAGGCTCAGCGCTTGACTTTGAGGAAATTTAAAGGATACTATTGGATATATTCCATAGTATCCTTTTTATTTTTACTAATTTCAATACTACGATTTGACCTAGTGATTGTAACACTAGATGCTGTACATTTCGATTTATTCAAAATATTTAGAAAAAACTAATTTTTGCAGGATTTTTATAATATTTAGCGAAGATAACAAAGAAAATATTATAATGCTTAAGCAATAGCTGCTGAGTTTATTCATAATGGCCAGAATTCTGAACTCAGAAAAGGAGGTAAATATTATGACTGAAAAACGAATGAAAGATAAAAGCATTCAAGAAATTGAAGAAGAATTTCTTGAATACGGCAGAATAAGGAAGTGGCAGTCTTTAGATGAGTGTGCGTCATACTTAGCTATCAGGTATATTGCTAATGAGCAGTATGAAGAGGCTTTGGAAGCTATTGTATCTTCCATGGCAATACAGCTTTCTGGTTGCAGTGAAAAGGATTATGTTTGCAAATACTGTGATGTCAATGTTTGTACCTATCATATTGGCCTGATAAAGGAATGCGGCAATAAGCTTTTCTTAAGTCAGGAAAAATTAGAAAACAAGGTAACAGAGTTATTAGCAAGTGCTTTCGGCATTTTGCCTTTTTCATATTATAAACCAGAGACAGCCGTGGAAATATTAAAGGATTGTCGTAATAAACCGTTCAGCGCGAAAAAGTATAGTTATGACCACGCACGGCCTAAGGATGGCAAAGCAATGGTTTCGGTGAATGAAGAAAAAAACAATGGACAGATAAAAATTGAACCCTGCCCTTGTTTCTAAAAAGAATGCAATATAATTGTCCGAAACAATTTTAGTTAAATAGAAACACCACTAACAATGTGGTGTTTTTGTTTTCTGCATGCCTAACTATTTTTTCGGTAGACTTGCTGCATATTTGGTAAAAATGCCTGTTCTAGCAAGGTGAGAAGCAGGGAAAAGCAGCACGGTGAAGAATGTTTCAAAAAAGTGTACTGTAAGAAGCAAGGTAACAAGCGACAAACCGACGATAGAGAAGAGGTGAAGCTCTTTGATGCAGATGCTTAAGAACGTAAAAACATTATTAATTACTTTTGTGGCAACACTTTTGGTTTTGATTTGCGCTTATGCAGTCTTCGAAAAACGTGATGTTGATACAGATAGGGCTTTTTTAACCAGAGAACATGAAATACGCATTTCTGACCAGCGAAGATTGATAAATAATGAATTAAGTGAACGTGTTTCTGATTTGTTGTATTTGGCTGAGAATGCGATTTTCAAGAATTATGTTAATGGTAATGGGTCCGAAAAAGAAGTAGAGAATGAATGGCTTCTTTTTGCCAGCAAAATGAGAAAATATGACCAAATTCGTTATATTGATGCCAATGGATATGAAAAAGTAAGAATAAACTTTAACGATGGAAAGCCAGCAATTGCAAATCAAAGATTATTGCAAAATAAAAGTGACAGACAGTATTTCAGTGAAACTATGAAACTAAATGAGATGAATATATACCGTTCACCTATCGATCTAAACGTTGAGAACGGTAAAGTTGAGGAACCTATTAAACCAATGATGCGTTTCGCTTTGCCAGTTTTCAATCAGGAGGGAACGAAAAGTGGTATCTTGGTAATTAATTATTTTGGCCGCTATGTAATTGACAGTGTTAAACGGGCAAATCAGGATTCTATGTATATGCAGCTTGTGAATGAAAATGGCTATTGGTTGGCGGGACCGGAGCCTAAGGATGAATGGGCATTCATGTACAATGGTAAGTCGGAAGTCAATTTTGCTAATAAGTTCCCAGCCGAATGGGTACGTATAAAGAAAGAAAAAAACGGGCAGTTTTTTAGCTCAAATGGTTTGTTTACATTTTGCATATTAGAGCCTGACGTAGAAGCTAGAGCAAAATTAGCAAATACACAGGACGAAAATATAGTAATAAATGGTTCTAATGATGTTTGGTTTCTTATTTCATGTGTTTCTAACGATATTGTTCCTTATGCAAATAATGAAAATGCTTATTTAATAGGTCTAAAAAGGTTATTTGGATTACCGTCATTGCTGATAGCTCTTGTTTTGACTGCCTGCATTATTACTATTTTATTTTCGCTTTATCGGGCGGAAAATGAAAAACTTAAGGAAATTGCTAGTCATGATCCTATGACGGGCTGTTTAACGAGGAGGGCGGGTACAAAGCTTATAGATAACGCCATGAATGAATCAGAAAATACTAACAAACCGCTTTCAATGTTACTGCTAGATATAGATCATTTTAAACGCGTTAATGATAATTGGGGACATTTAATGGGTGACAAAGTATTAAAACGTGTAGCAAAAATAATTAAAGCGGAGGTGCGTGATAAAGACAGCATAATAAGGACTGGCGGGGAAGAATTTGTGGTGTTATTGCCGGATACCGATGCTAAAAATGCTTTTTTAACAGCTGAAAGACTTCGTGTTGCCATTGAAAATTTTTCGCATCCCTCTGTAGGCAAGGTTACCGCTAGCTTTGGTGTTGCTGAAAAAAGAAAAGAAGATAATCGTCTTAACTGGTATAAAAGAGTGGATGATGCCTTGTATCATGCTAAAGAAACCGGTAGGAACCGTGTTTTCAATGCAGATGATTTAGACACAAACTTACCTGCGGCAACAATACAAATTGAATGGAAAAATGAATGGGAAAGCGGCAATCAGAATATAGATAAACAACATCGTGAGCTGGTTCAACTTGCAAATGAGTTGATTTTTGATGTTTTTGCAGCTGAAACTAAGGAAAAAATGGAGCGTAAATTAGATGAATTTCTAAATCATGTGATTTTTCATTTTAATAGTGAAGAAGACATATTAACTAATTTAAAGTTTAAGGGAGTTAAGGAGCATTCCGAAACGCACAAATTGATCATTGCCGATGCGCTAAGGATGAAGGAGGCATATTTGAGAGGACAACTAAAACCGTCTGCGTTTTTTTCCTTCATATTTGATGATTTTATTGTCGGCCATATGTTAAGAGAAGACATTAAGTTTTTCTCATTTGTTCGTGATAATAAGTGATGATAAACAAGACAGACATCATATTATAATATGATGTCTGTCTTGTTGTTTCTATAATTATTTGCTTTGCACAAGGACATGAATATTTGCATTGAACCAGTCAGGTATTTGTTTTTGTGGTAAGCTATGCTGAATTTTCTTTTTAGGTCAATTCCTTCAATTTGAAATGCATGCAGTAAACCTTCATCTAACTCATGCTGAACCAGACGCTTCGATATAACTGCTACGCCAATGCCATTTAAGGCGGCGCTTTTGATAATATCGGAACCATTACACTCCCATGCAGCCTGCCACTTAATTTCGTTGGCTGACATAGCGTTTTCGAATAGTTCCCGGGTGCCGCTTCCTTTTTCCCTTACGATAAAATTAATGTCAGCTAGTTTATCAGGAGAAATGGTTTGAACATTGTATAAAGGATGTTCTTTACCACAGACAAGAGCAAGCTCATCATTTTCAAAAGGTTCTGTGATGATATCTGAAGAATGAACCATACCTTCGACAATTGCTAGGTCAACGGTATTTTTCGCCATTAGGTTTTCGAGGTCAAGAGTATTTTTGATAATCGCATTAACTTGAAAATGAGGATGTTTTTTCGTGAAGGTTCTTATCAGAGCAGGCAGCAAACATTCACCAATGGTTAGACTGGCTCCAATGGTCATGCTGCCGATTTCTTCCTGGTTTTTTATTACTTTTTCCATTTCGTCTATCAAAGAGGTTATGTGACGTGCATAGCTTAAAAGGAGGGAGCCGTTTTGGGTTATGAAAAGACGTTTTGCGAGACGTTCAAAGAGTTTTATTCCATAATGACTTTCTAATTCTGTTATTGCCTGACTGACTGTCGGTTGCGAAATGAATAAGGCCTTAGCTGCCCCTGTCATACTACCAAGGTCAGCTACTGCAATAAATATTCTTAAATGCCGTATTGTCATTTTTGTTTCCTCACTTATAGGTAAAATACTATGATATTTATTATATAATAGTATTTTACAAAAATAAAATCTTTAAGTAAAATCAAAGGAGTCGTTAAAGAGAGGGGATAAATGCTGATGATTAAAACGAATAAAAAATTACCCGGTATAATATTTTGTGTTATCTTGGGAATGCCAGCTTGGTTTCTGGGTAATATGTTTCCGATTGTTGGGAGTCCTGTGATAGGAATTATTATTGGTATGTTGGTAACGATGTTTTTCCCGAAGGTGTTAAATACTAACCCGTTTGCAAATCTTTTTCCAGAAAGATATTTTGAGGATGGCGTAAAATATACGTCAAAAAAAATACTGCAGTATTCAATAATTCTTCTTGGCTTCAGCATGAATCTTTTTCACGTATTGAAAGTTGGAACGGAATCATTATCTATCATAGTATGTACACTTACGGCTTCCTTTATTACAGCCTATTTTGTAGGAAAAATGCTGGGACTTGACGGAAAAATGACTACTTTGATAGGTGTCGGTACTTCTATTTGCGGTGGTTCTGCGATTGCGGCAACGGCACCGGTAATAAAGGCAAAAGATGTAGAAGTTGCGCATGCGATTTCTACTATCTTTCTTTTTAATATCATTGCTGTGTTTATTTTTCCTGTGTTAGGTGCTTTCTTTGGTATGGGTGATATTGGTTTTGGCATGTGGGCGGGGACGGCTATTAATGATACATCGTCAGTTGTAGCGGCTGGTGCAGCTTGGAGCAATATGGCAGGTAATGACAAGGCTCTTGCGTATGCGACAATAGTCAAACTGACAAGAACATTGATGATTGTGCCTATAACTTTATTATTGGCATTATATACTGCACGCAATACAAAAAAAGAACAGAATGCTGCAGAAAGTTTTAGTATTGCCAGTGTTTTTCCTTGGTTTGTGCTTTGGTTTCTTGTAACAGCCTTACTGAATACATTTTTAGGATTGGGGGAAGTATCGAATACTTTTGTTATTATTGGCAAGTATATGATTGTGATGGCAATGGTTGCTATAGGTCTTAATACAGATTTAATGAAATTGATTAAAAATGGATTTAAACCTATCTTTCTTGGTGTTTGCTGTTGGAGTGCTGTTGCTATTGTGTCATTATTAGTTCAAAGAATTATTGGTATATGGTAAAGGTTTCTTCATGCAAAAGAGCATTTCACGCTAAAAATAAACGCGAAATGCTCTTTTGTGTTTTAGTTTATTTGTTATCGCTTACTTCTGGCAAACCAGCAAAACTTTTTGCCAGATCTTCGTCACTTGGAATATAGTCAGTCATCGTTTTTTCATTAAAAGCGTTATAGGCGGTCATATCAAAATAACCGGTGCCGGTTAAACCAAACAAAATAGTTTTTGCTTCACCTGATTCTTTGCATTTCAGTGCTTCATCAATAGCGCCGCGAATGGCGTGGGCAGATTCAGGAGCAGGAAGGATAGTTTCCTGCTTGGCGAATAAAACAGCAGCTTCGAACACTTTTGTCTGTTCGTAAGAAACTGCTTCCATAAATCCATCATGATATAATTTGGACAGAATTGGTGACATACCATGATATCTCAGACCACCGGCATGGCTGGGTGAAGGCATGAAGCCGCTGCCAAGTGTATACATTTTTGCCAAAGGAGTTACCTTGCCGGTATCACAGAAGTCATAAGCATAGCGCCCGCGAGTAAACGAAGGGCAGGAAGCAGGCTCTACAGCGACAATCCGCGGTGATGCTTTGCCGAGAAGCTTATCTTGCATGAAAGGAGCAATCAGACCGCCGAGGTTTGAGCCGCCGCCGGCACAGCCTATAACGACATCAGGATATTCATCCAACAGCTCTAAGGCAAGTTTTGACTCGAGACCGATGATGGACTGGTGTAGAAGTACCTGGTTTAAAACTGAACCAAGAACATAACGACAACCTGGAGTGGTAACGGCTTTTTCAACTGCCTCAGAGATAGCACAGCCAAGACTGCCGCCCGTCAGAGGGTCATTTTCAAGAATGCTGCGACCTACATTTGTTGTATTGCTTGGACTAGGTATAACGTTAGCCCCAAAAGTTTGCATAACGATTTTTCTGAATGGTTTTTGCTCGTATGAGCACTTTACCATATAAACTGTGAGTGGAATGTTGTAATAAGAACATGCCTCAGCTAAAGCGGTTCCCCATTGCCCGGCACCGGTTTCGGTGGTTAGGCTTGTCAAACCTTGCTCCTTGGCATAGTAGACTTGGGCAATTGCTGAATTCAGTTTGTGACTGCCTGAAGTATTGTTGCCCTCAAATTTGTAATAAATTTTAGCTGGCGTTCCTAATGCTTTTTCCAGATTATAGGCTCTGATTAATGGAGAAGGACGGTACATTTTGTAGAAGTCCTGTATTTCTTCAGGTATATCAAAATATCTGGTGTCATTGTCCATTTCTTGCGCAGCTAACTTTTCACAAAAGACTGGGTGGAGGTCTGTTTCTTTGATTGGTTGCATTGTTGCCGGATTGAGCATGGAATCTGGTTTTTCTTTCATGTCTGCTCTGAGATTGTACCATTGTTTTGGCATTTGTTCTTCTGTAAGATATAGTCTGTGCGGGATTTTCTTCAACATATTTATGCCCCTTTCTTTTGATAACAACTTAAATTTGTTTTCACAGAATGAAAATAAAAAGGCTTTTGTCTCAGTATTTTTACTGAGACAAAAGCCTTAATTAGCTTCTGCGGTACCACTCAATTTGGTGCAAAGCACCCGCTTGTTCCATATACTGACATATATGCTCCCTTGCTAACGGGCGGAGATTCCGTTGGGTATTACTAGGCGCAAGACGCTTTTCTTCCCACCCTCATAAGTCCATTCAATACAGCCGTTATTACTGCAATTTCAGCTTCTGCAGCTCTCTGAAAATAAATAGCTATATTTACTATTCTTATTCCTCGGTTTACCTTTATTGTTAAGTAATATATTACTATTAATAAACATTGTCAACCTTTTTTTGTGACATGTTTGTTATAGAATGTGAAGCATATTGTTTATTTTGACTGCAATCTATAAATATTAGTAAAAAGCAGAGAGTTGCGAAAAAAAGTTGACAAAATACTTGACACTTGCCGACGCTGGTGTTACACTTCTTTTCAACAGAATATATAAATGCTATGAACAGAATATGAAATAAGAGACCTTTTCTACAGAGAGCCAGCGCGTGGTGTGAGTTGGCGTAAAGCTTTTATTTTGATCATCTGAGAGCAGCATGCTGAATTTTTAGTAGGCAGTGTCCGGTTTTCTACCGTTAAAAAGAAGCGTATTCGGAAAATTTTCCTGATATGACAGAGCTGGCTGAGCAATCAGCAAATGAAGTGGTAACGCGGAGGTTTAACCCTCGTCTTCAATTACGCTAACGCGTATTGAGGACGAGGGTTTTTGTTTTTGACTCGGCAAAGTATGACAAAACCTGCTTAATATTCTGTTAATAGCGGCTTACTGAAAAATGAGTGCAGCATTTTCCGTAAGCAAAAAATCTGAAAGGAAGTAGTTTGACTATGAATGGTTTGACGTTGTTAGGAATTGCTCTTTTGGTATGTTTAAGTGGTTATTTTATTTATGGCCGCTGGCTGACGAAAATTTGGGGAATTGACCCGAAAGCAAAAACGCCTGCTTATCTTTTTGAAGACGGCAACGATTATGTTCCATCCTCTAAATTTACTGTTTTTGCTCATCAATTTTCGTCCATCACTGGTGCCGGCCCTGTAACCGGACCGATTATTGCTGCAATGTTCGGCTGGGTGCCTGTTATGTTGTGGCTAATGGTTGGCGGTATCTTTTTTGGAGCAGTACAAGATTTTACAGCTCTTTATGCTTCGGTGAAAAACGAAGGTAAGTCAATGGGGATGCTTATTGAAAAGTATATAGGTCGTACAGGAAAGCGCATGTTCTTGCTATTTTCATGGTTATTTACTCTTTTAATTACTGCTGCTTTTGCTGATATAGTTGCTCGTACTTTTAATGGCTTTACGGCTAGCGGGTCTCTTGCAACACCGAATGCCGCGGCTGCATCCATTTCTATGTTGTATATAGTAGTTGCCATTTTCTTCGGCTTGTTTTTAAAGAAGTTTCCGTTGTCCGAAAAACCAAAATTAGCAGTTGGGATTATTCTTATCATAGGTATGCTGGCAGCAGGCATTACATACCCGATGTATTTTGATAAGACCACCTGGATTTACGTCGTTTTTGCCTATATGTTTATGGCGGCAGTTATGCCGATGTGGCTGCTAATGGAACCGCGGGATTATTTAAGCTCATTTTTGTTGCTTGGCATGATTGCCAGCGGTGTAATTGGCGTAGTTTTTACAAATCCGACGATTGAACTTGCGCCGTTTAATGGTTTTGAAGTAAACGGTAAACCGTTGTTTCCAATTCTTTTTATTACGATTGCTTGCGGCGCTGTTTCTGGTTTTCATAGTTTGGTTTCATCTGGTACATCTTCTAAGACTGTTTCCAATGAAAAAGACATGTTGTTCATTGGCTATGGCTCTATGCTGATCGAAACAATTCTGGCAGTTGTTTCTCTGATCGTTGTTGGTGCTGCGGCTACTGGCGGTGTAATGCCGAAAGGAACTCCTTTCCAGATTTTTTCTGCTTCTGTTGGCAATTTCTTGTCAATGTTTGGATTATCAAAGCATATTGCAACCTGTGTGATTACAATGTGTGTTTCTGCACTGGCGTTAACAACGCTGGATTCAGTAGGGCGTATCGGACGTATGTGTTTTCAGGAATTATTTACCGGTAACACAACAGATCCGTCTAAAATGTCAGCTTTTCAACGTCTTATGACTAACAAATATTTTGCAACAATTATAACTTTGTTTTTCGGATATTTACTCTCTATGGGTGGTTATATGAATGTTTGGCCGTTATTTGGAGCAGCTAATCAGCTCTGTTCGGCGTTGGTTCTTATTGCACTGGCTGTTTTTCTTAAAGTTACGGGGCGTGAGGGCAAGATGCTCTATATACCAATGTTTTTTATGTTCTGTGCTACGATTATAGCTCTTATGATGTCAATTTATGGTATTGTAAAGAAATTCCTAGCTACCGGTGCTTTTTCGTTCCTGACTGACGGTTTGCAGTTAATTATGGCGATTGCCTTAATTGTTCTGGCATTGCTTATAGCTTCACAAAGCGTAAGAAAATTATTTAATTCTGAAGCGGAAGCAGATATTATTTCTTCAAACAGTTAGTAATATGCTTAACGCTATTGTTTTTAGCATTTAATAAATTGTTTTTTATATTCTCAAGTAAGAGACGAAATACATAAAATGTATTTCGTCTCTTACTTCGTTTAATCTGAATATTTCCTGATTCCCTCTAAATTGTTTTAGATAGCTGATTAAATTCCTATGTTTAATGGCAATTCCTTATATAATGTCTGGCCCAGTGTTTTATGACTGATTATTTTGGACGCAGGTCTTTTTATAGCATTGTCTATAATCTTCTGCCGATAAGTTTCTAGATGAAATGTTGTGTTTTGGTGATTTTATCATTAGTAACTTTGGAAAGATTGATTGAGAAGTGGTATAATTGTGAGGATTAGTTCGACGGAGATGAAAAAATGGTTCTTAAAAGTACCGATGAAAGTGTAAATAGTACAGTAAATATTAATTGGAAAAGGAATTTAATAGTTTTGTGGGCAGGAGTTTTCCTGACTTGTGCAAGTTATACCATGGTTGTTCCTTTTCTTCCCCTCTATTTGCTGCAGGAACTTGGAGTTTCGGCATCGTCAGTCAATATTTGGGCTGGAACAATTTTTTCGGTGACCTTTTTGGGCTCTGCGATTATGGCTCCATACTGGGGTGCAATGGCGGATAGGGTTGGACAGAAGAAAATGGCGATACGTGCTGGCTTTGGACTAGCTATTTGTTATAGTCTTTCTTCAATGGCGCAAACACCTCACCAACTACTGGCGGTAAGGGCATTGACCGGCTTTATCAGTGGTTTTGTACCTGCATCAATGGCATTATGTTCTTCGACGCTGCCCGCTGAAAAACTTGGCTGGGGTATGGGCTGGATGCAGGCTGCTGTAGCAAGCGGTGGTGTTATAGGACCGTTAATTGGCGGCTATGTCAGCGACTGGTTTGGAATGCGGTTTTCTTTTTATGTTGCGTCAGGAGCTTTAGCGCTGGCAACAGGCAGCGTTATTTATTATGTGCACGATATTGTGGACAGTGCAGCTAAAACAAGGGCAAAAAGAAGTGTGCTGGACGATTTGCGTATGGCCGTAAAAAATAAAAAACTTTTATATATCATGGGGCTTTTCTTTTTGGTGCAATCCTGTCTTTTGATTATTCAGCCTCTTTTAACTATCTATGTTAAAGAATTGATGGGTGGTATGGATGGTGTGGTTAAGGCTTCTGGTGTTGTGTTTTCACTAGCTGGCATTGCTGGTATTATGGCAGCACCTTTTTGGGGCAGGACTGGGCAAAAAGTTGGCTTTGCCAAAACGCTTTTTTTTGTTTTGGTTTGTGCAGGCTTGACCAATTTGTGTCAGGCTTTTGTCAGTAATATTTGGCAGTTTGGCTTAGTGCAATTTATTTTTGGACTCTTTTTGGCAGGAGCAGCACCGAATATTAACGCGGGTATAGTAAAGACAACGGATCCGCTTGTACGAGGCAAGGCTTTTGGACTTGTGACAGCAGCTCAACAATTAGGCGGTGTAGTCGGACCCCTTGTCGGCGGCTTCATGGGAACATTTTTGGCTACGAAATATATTTTGGTATTTACTGGGTTGGTTTTGATTATTACAGGATTGCATATTTATTTTACTAAGATAAGCAAGCACGGCGATAATGCAATTTGGTAAATATAAGGTAAAAAAGGTTGATATTCATTGACATAATTATGGAATTATTTAATAATAATTGTGCAAGAAACGATAAACTGAAAAGAAGGTGTGTAAAAGTGATTAAATCTTTTAATGACATTTTACCGGAAATTGATAAGAAAGCTTGGGCGGCAGAAGATGCCGCTGTTATTGGAGCAGTAAAAATGAAAATGTTCAGCAGTGTCTGGTATAATTGTACGATTAGGGGAGATATTAATCGGATAGAAATAGGTGAATATAGCAACATTCAGGATAACAGCGTAATGCATGTTTCAGATACGCATGCTTGTATAGTTGGTGATTTCGTAACAGTCGGTCATGGAGCAGTGCTTCATGCATGTACAGTGGAAAATCATTGCTTGATTGGTATGAACGCGACTGTTTTAGACGGAGTAGTTATTGGAACAGGAAGCATTGTGGCAGCAGGTGCTGTAGTGACTAAAGGTACTATTGTTCCTCCTAATTCTCTGGTAGCGGGAGTCCCTGCTAAAGTTTTAAAGACAATGTCCGGTAATCATCTTGATGATATTCACGCACAAGCATTAAAGTACAAGTCTTTGTGGACAGAACGTTATAAACTGCTTCCGAATGCTGGCGGCGAAGTTTATGATGGACATAAGATAGTCTAAAATATTAGATAAAATAGTCGGTAAGAAATTTGCAATAAAGGGATTTTTGGAGCGAAGGGTGATTCAATTAAATGTCAAAAAAAAGCAATAAGTTCCTGAAAGTAAACAGCGCCGGAGATGGATATTTTGGACTTGGCAGGGGTATTGATTTCTCTGATTTGCTCAATAGGATTGCGATAATCTTGGTTATTTTAACTTCAGTTGCGGCTACTGTCTACAAAAGTATGGCAGGCGCAGATTCAGAGACAAGTGCCTATTTCGGACTTAATGTCGCTGCAGCAGTTCTATTTGCTTGGTTAATAGCACAGGAACTTGACCCTGACCGCAAACTTGGAGGCATTATCGGCGGGTTTGTTACACTGATTTTGTCCTTAGTAATGGGCGTCGGTAATGTTATGGTTCTTTTGTGGCTGCTTTTTATTTTGCGGCTTTTGAGCAGGACATCGGGAGCACAACACAAAATTGGTGATAATGTTTTGATTTTGCTGCTAGCTTATTGGTTAAGCAAGGATGGATATTGGCTGTACCCTATTATGACAGGTATTGCCTATGTTCTGGAAAGTAGGCTGCCACGAGGCTATTTCCGCAGTCTTTATATGAGCGGTTTTGCGCTTGCTATAGTTGCATTAGCGGATATCACAAAACATTCTGTAACAATAAGCGTTACCTATCTTTATATCATGGCGGTAGTTTTCATTTTTCTTTTGCCGGCTATTTCTTTGGCCGCATATACTCAATTTAAAGGGGATTATGACGGAAAAAGGATTTCGCCGCGACGTTTGCAAGCAGCGCAAGGAGCTTTTCTTGTTATTAGCTTCACTATAGCTTGGTTCCATGGAGATTCGCAAGCATTGAATATGATTCCAGCCTGGTCTGCTGCAATTGGCGTCGGGATTTCTTTATTACATGCCGCAGTAAAAAATATGATTTTCAAGAAGAAATAATAATATTAGGAGAGAATGTAATGACTGAAAACAGAAAGATAAGATTTAAAACAAACGTTGGGGAATTCATAGCGGAAATGTTTGAGGACAAAGCTCCTAAAACAACCGAAAATTTTATTTCGTTGGTGGAAAAAGGATTTTATGATGGCATCATCTTTCACCGTGTTATTTATGGATTTATGATTCAAGGCGGAGATCCTACTGGAACTGGTATGGGTGGACCTGGTTATAAGATAGCTGATGAATTCGGCGAAGGCTTGACTCATGATGATGAGGGATATTTGTCTATGGCTAATGCAGGACCAAATACAGGAGGCAGCCAATTTTTCATTACCTTAGCTCCAACCCCTTGGCTCAATGGACACCATGCAATTTTTGGCCGCGTTGTTGATGGTATGGAGGTTGTACGCAAAATAGGTGTAACTAGGACAGATTTCCGTGATCGTCCTCTGGAAGATGTAACAATGGAAACTGTTGAGGTCATAAAATAAGTTGTCTTCATATGTATATGTGCTACGTTGTGGTGATGGTTCGCTTTATACAGGGTGGACTAACGATCTCAAGCAAAGACTTGCGGCACATCAAAGCGGTAAAGGTGCTAAATATACCAGAGGTAGATTGCCGATTGAAATGGTTTATTATGAAGAGGTGGCTGATAAATCAGCAGCTCTCCAAAGAGAAAATGAAATTAAGAAGTTGAAAAAGGCAGAAAAAGAATTTTTGATAAATCAATTAAGATAATTCTGACTAAAGACAAATATAGGACATTGTTAAATTTTTCCAAAAGTGTAAATAATGTTTTATTTGTCTTGTAAAAGTTAATGCCTCATGCTATAATGAGCAGGTAGAAAGAAGGCCGACTTGCAGAGAACACTTTAACGCACGTTGCAGCGGGGTTTTCATGTAGCTCTTTTTTCCGAAATATTTTTTATTTTTAGGAGGCCAAGAAATATGACTGGCAAAGTAAAATGGTTCAACGCAGAAAAAGGTTATGGTTTCATCGAACGTGAAGATGGTGGCGATGTATTCGTACACTTCTCCGCAATTCAATCTGAAGGTTTCAAAACCCTTGAAGAAGGTCAAGCAGTTGAATTCGATGTTGTCCAAGGCAACCGCGGTGAACAAGCTGCAAACGTTGTTCGTCTGTAAGATATAGCAGGTAAAAAGGCAACTTTTAAAGTCCTTTGCTTCTATAAAGTTTCGATTAAGAAACGACTAACAGAAAACAAAAAAAGAGAGCCCGTCTTAACGACGGGCTTTTTTATTTTCGAAAACACATTAATTGTTTTGAATAGAATTTTCAATCAAAAGGTGAAGTTTTATTTCCTTTGCCTAAGAGTCCGAATACGGCTGGTACAACATACACTACAATAAAAACCAAGCCAACGGTGTTTTCTATGCTTTTAGACACATTAATGAAAATTCCTGCTTTGATAACCAGTAAAGCCGCCAGCGCGAATGACAGAATTCGTAATAGGATATTTTTTATTTTAAATAAGAGCCTGACTTTGCGATAAATTTTATTAATAAGGAAAAGACCAAACAACAGGTAACCAATTGCTCCAAAGGTATCAAACAAAATAAACGCCTCCTCTTATTTAATGTCTTTTGTTCAACGTCATTGTAATATTTTTTAGTGAAAAATTCAATTTATTACAGGTTATATAAGTATTGATGGATGATGATAGATGTGTTGGCTAAAGGTAGCTTTTGTAAGACAAATGTTTTTGTTTGAAGAAAAAGAATAAGAGTATTAATAGAAAAGGAAAAACTGTTTTCTCAAAATAGTTTTTCTTTTTTTATTAAGGTATAATGAAGTATCAGGAGGTATTGTAATGAAAAAAAGTTTAATTCTTTTTTTTACGTTGATATTATATATAGTGTTACCGCTGGCAGCATCAGCAGAAACAAAGGATGTCATAGACATAAAACGGCAGAATGTGTTTCATGACTATGATGAAGCCCATTTGATTGCGTTAGCAGCTGCTACGTGTGCCGGAACTTATGTTCCTGACGGTATTGCTTCAGAGTACTCTTATCTAGGCGAGTATGGTTTTGTCATCCAGCCGTATACCGTAGATGATGGCGTCAGGGAAGCTAATTTTATGTTTGCTTATAACAAAACAATTACTCAAGGGAAAAAACTATTTGTATTAGCTTTTCGTGGTAGTGCAACTCTTAAAGACTGGAAAGTAAACTTAGCAACATCGAAGGTTGTGTACGGGGGAACAAATCCGGAAGAATTTGTTGAAATAGCAAAAGAAGCCAAAGATTCTTCTATACCGGCTGTTCACAGAGGTTTCAATGAGTATGTGAATGCGGCCTTTAGTTTAAAACCTGAGATAATGGGCGAAGGAAAAGACATTTATGCGATTCTCAAGGATGACCAAGATGCTGTCCTGCTTTTGACAGGACATAGTTTAGGAGGAGCCGCTGCAACTTTATTTGCTGAAAGATTAGTAAGTATGGGTATTCCAAAAGAGAAAGTGCCAGTAATAACTTTCGGTGCTCCGGCAATAGGCAATGCAGCATTTGTGGAAGCTTATGGTGATAAGATCGACTTGCTGCGCATTAAAACTTCCCATGATCCGATTCCGGGGGGGTTACAGACTTTTATTGGTGGTTTTAAGCAGTTTGGCCGAGAAAAAGTATTTAACCTTTCCAGCCGGTTTGCAGATTATCAGCATCCGGTGTCATACTATTTTGATTTAGCTGTGAAAAACTACTATGAAGATTATGATGAAGCTATTGAAGCAGGCATATTAAAAGCGAGACCTACAAAGAAAATAACGAATAATGCTCCTCTAGTAGCCATAGTAGTAGGCGCTCCAAGGAATATCCAATCTCGTCCTTTTACTCCTGATATAAAACGGTTTATTCTTGATGAGTATCGTGCAGTTTTACCTAGTTATATTGTTTTAGAAAATAATGCTGATCTTTATGATTTTACAAAGTATGATCTTGGTCAAATGGCGGAAGAGGCGAGAACGGCAGGGGCTGATTATATATTAGTTCTCGAAATAGACAGTAAACGTCTTGCCCAGGAAGATAAATGGTATATTTCAATGAGTCAGGCTATGTTTAACGTTGACGGCAGCCTTGTTTCACTAAGCAGTTATGGCCGAAGGCTGACATATGACCAGGGGGTGATGCAATGTACTATTTCCAATTTGGAGCAATGCCGTAATGAGTTGAAAGAAAAATTCAGCTGGATACGTACAAGAATTGAATAGAAATAGGGTGTTGATATTGAAAATAATTGATGCGCATATGCATTTTTATGATATTGATGGCTTTAACGAGGCTGCGAAGCTAGCTGGACATGAAAACACTTCTGCTCATTATTTGCAGACTTGCACAGATAATGACATTGTATTTTCAATTGCCATGGGTAATGCTGAGGATGAAGTTTCTTTCTGCGGTGGCAGTACACCGCGTGTGCCTAATTTGGCTGGTAAATTCAATTATAAGGAATACAATCAGCCACAATCTATAGGCTATTGTTGTGGAGTAAAAAGTGATGAACTGACTCGTGATAATGCTGAAAAAACTGCGCTTGAGTTTGAACGGTACGTTAATACTCCTCAATGCGTAGGTATTAAGCTGTATCCTGGTTATCAGCATGTCTATGTTTATGACAGTGTGCACTATCCATTGTATGAATTAGCAAGAAAGTATGATTTGCCAGTTGTTATTCATACCGGTGATACTTCAAAAGCCACTGCTATCTTGAAATACGCACATCCTCTTACTGTTGATGAAATAGCAGTTCGCTACCCGGATATTCGCTTTGTTATTGCTCATTGCGGCAATCCTTGGCTTGTTGATGCAGTGGAAGTTGCGGCGAAAAATGACAATGTTTTTTTGGAATTATCTGGTTTAGCTGCCGGTTTTTTCGATGCTCAAACTTTTTATTTAAAGCATAAGGCATACTATGATTACGTGCGCATGTGGCTGGATTATTTTGATAGATACGACAAAGTGCTCTATGGCAGTGATTGGCCATTGGTTAATATTAAAAATTATATTGAGCTGATAAAGACAGTGGTTCCTGCAGAAATGCACCAAGCTGTTTTTTATGATAATGCACTTTGCGTTTTCCCGAAAATTAGAAATTTATTATAAAAAAACACCAAGCATTGGCTTGGTGTTTTTTGCTTATATAATTTTTGTTGTCCAGTCTTCGATATTCATTACTGAGGTTACCCAGTCTTCATAAAATTCCGGTTCATGTGAAACTAAGAGAACACTGCCTTTAAATTCTTTAAGCGCTTTTTTTAATTCTTCTTTGGCATCGACGTCAAGATGATTCGTCGGTTCGTCTAAAACCAGCCAATTTACTTCTTTTAGCATTAATTTGCAAAGACGTACTTTGGCAGCTTCACCGCCAGAGAGAACAAAAACTTTACTGGTTATGTGTTCGTTAGTTAAACCGCAAGCTGCAAGAGCTGCACGAATTTCATAGTTGGTCATGCCTGGGTATTCTGACCATACTTCTTCCAAGGCAGTATTTTCGTTCTTAGTGCGTTCTTCCTGTTCGAAATATCCAGGCGCCAGGAATTCGCCAAGTTCGACTTTGCCGGCAATTGGCTTAATTTGCCCGAGAATTGTTTTTAACAGCGTAGTTTTTCCAAGACCGTTAACGCCCTTAATGGCAATCTTTTGCCCACGCTCCAAGGAAAAAGAAACAGGCCTGGTGAGGGGAGTGTCATAGCCAAGAACAAGGTCCTTTGCTTCTACGATGAAGCGACTGGGGGTACGGGCTTCTTTGAACTTAAACGTAGGCTTAATTTTTTCGCGAGGCTTTTCAATCATTTCCATTTTCTCTAGTTTTTTCTGGCGGCTTTTAGCGCGGCCGGTTGTGGAAATTCTTGCCTTGTTACGTGCTATAAAATCTTCTAGCTGAGCAACTTCTTGCTGCTGACGTTCGTAGGCGCTGTTTTGCTGAGCCTTATAAATAGCAGACAGTTCAAGGAACTTGTCATAATCGCCGGTATAACGTGTTAAGTTGCAGTTTTCCAAATGATAAATTACGTTAACTACACTGTTCATGAAAGCAACGTCGTGGGAGATCAAAATGAAACTGTTTTCATAGTTCTGCAGAAACTTGGTTAGCCATTCGATGTGTTCTACGTCAAGATAGTTGGTTGGCTCATCAAGCAAGAGAATTGAAGGGTCCTGCAAGAGAAGTTTTGTCAACAGAACTTTGCTGCGCTGTCCGCCGGATAAATCCGCGACATCACGGTCAAGTCCTATATCTCCCAATCCCAAACCGTTGGCAACTTCTTCTATTCTGGCATCAAGTGAATAAAAACCGCTGTGTTCCAATTCTGACTGGATTTCTCCGACGGTTATCATCATTTTATCAAGCTCTTCAGGGGAAGCATCAGCCATTTTGTCATAAAGCTCCAGCATCTGCTGTTCTTCTGCATACATCTTGTCAAAAGCAGTTCTCAAAACTTCGCGGATGGTTGTACCTGCTTGAAGCGTGCTTTGCTGGTCTAGATAACCTACTGTTACGCGGCCGGGCCATTCTACTTTGCCCTCGTCAGGCAGAAGATGGCCAGTAACGATGTTCAAAAATGTTGATTTGCCTTCGCCGTTAGCACCAACGAGGCCAACATGTTCACCTCGCAGCAGTTTAAATGATACATCCTCCAGGATCTGGCGACCGCCGAAGGAGTGAGATACATTGGTAACGTTTAAATAACTCATTTCTTACCTCTTTCAAATATAATACTTTAAATTTTAACTTAATAGTGAACTTTTTGTCAAAGATAATAATTAAATAAAGGATATTGGAGATATGCGTCGAAGATAAAAATTTATAACTCTGGAAAGGAGGTACATCGAATGATTTTTACTGATTTAGCTAAAATCAATGACTTGCTGCCTTATGTGTCCCTGCGCATTGGAAAGGCGTTGGCTTATCTCAGAGATACTAATTTTGAGGATTTGCCAAATGGTGAATACGAGGTAGAGGGACGGGATATTTTTGCCCGTGTCAATACTTATGAAACCCAACCTAGGGAAGAGAAGAAACCAGAGTCTCATAATAAATACATTGATGTCCAATTTTTGGTTGCAGGAACAGAATGTATAGGTTTTTGTCCTCTTACTGAAGAACATAAAGTAATAGAGGATTATGCGAAAGAGCAAGATTTATTGTTTTATGAAAAAGCCTACAACGAGAACTATGTGCATATGAAGGCAGGCGATATTGCCGTCTTTTTCCCTTGGGAAATACATCGCCCCGGATGCAATGCCAGCAGTGGAAAAGCCGCAGTGAAAAAAGTTGTCGTGAAAGTTAAAAATGGCGGTTGATATTTTTTTAAAAAAGTGTTGACATTATTACGGTATCCCCGTATAATATCACTTGTGACGTTACCAGTCACAAAAATTCCTCGATAGCTCAATCGGTAGAGCACTCGGCTGTTAACCGAGTTGTTGTAGGTTCGAGTCCTACTCGGGGAGCCAATGGCCGGTTGGTCAAGCGGTTAAGACATCGCCCTTTCACGGCGGTATCGGGGGTTCGATTCCCCCACCGGTCACCATTCCGGGCGGTTAGCTCAGCTGGGAGAGCGCCTGCCTTACAAGCAGGATGTCGGCGGTTCGATCCCGTCACCGCCCACCACTAAATCAGCACTTCATACAGAAGTGCTTTTTTTATTTCATTTCTGCAGGTTCTTTTTTAATTATGTTATAATTACTACATACAAAGTCGTATGGCTGCATTTTGGCTATTCGACTTTTTTATATGTGTGAAAGGCAGGGGAAGGAAATGAAATATAAAGTTTTTATCACAGAATATATAGATCCGTCAGGTAGAAACTATTTGAGTGAACAAGGATGTGAACTTGTATATCGACCAGAATGTGACGAAGAAGTAATTATAAGGGAAATCTATGATTGCCAGGCTTTGATAGTGCGTATAGCAAAAATAACACCACGAATTATTGATGCTGCGAAGAAGCTGTGCGTTATTGGCAAACTTGGGGTAGGCGTGGATAATATAGATGTTGAGTATGCTACCAGGCTTGGCATTCAGGTTGTTAACGCACCCGTGGCTACAAATAATTCAGTTGCCGAACATATTATGCTTTGTATGCTTTATTGCGCACGTGATATACCTATGATCCAGAAAGAATTCTGCGAGAATGGAAATTTTTATATTAAGGATCAGAGACAGACAGCTTTTGAGTTGGAAGACAAAACATTAGGCCTGCTTGGTTGCGGTAAAATTGCGCGTGCAGCTGCCAAAAAGGCTGCATACGGATTTGGTATGAAAGTAATAGCCTATTCACCATCTTTAACACAGAATAAGGTGCCTAAATACATAAGGGTTGTTTCACGTGCTGAAGTATTTCAGACTGCTGACTTTGTTAGTATAAATTTGCCGGCAAATGCCACAACGAAAGACAGCATTGGCAGCGAAGAGTTTGCAATGATGAAAGCAAGCGCTTTTCTAATTAATACGGCACGCGGCAGTATCATAAGAGAAAAAGAACTCATTGCTGCTCTCAAAGAAAAACAAATTGCCGGTGCAGCCGTCGATGTTTTTGCGTCTGAACCTCCAGAACAATACAATGAACTTCTGCATTCCACAAATGTATTTGCTACCCCTCATAGTGCTGCTCAGACAAAGGAAGCGCGTTATCGTGTAAGCAGAGATTTGGCTGAGGAGATTTACCGGGTTTTGCAAAAACGTAAACCAAAATGGCCTGTTAATAAGCTTTGGTGAACAAAAAGAGGCATTAAATGAAAAAAGGCTTGACTACAAAAGCTTATTTAGGTATAATCTATTTTGTGATTCGGGGCGTGGCTCAGTTTGGTAGAGCACCTCGCTTGGGACGAGGGGGTCGCAGGTTCAAATCCTGCCGCTCCGACCAAATCATATTGCGGGTGTAGCTCAATGGTAGAGCCCTAGCCTTCCAAGCTAGTTGCGTGGGTCCGATTCCCATCACCCGCTCCATTTATTTTTCACCAGTTGCATACGGCCCTGTAGCTCAGCTGGATAGAGCAACGGCCTTCTAAGCCGTGTGTCGAGCGTTCGAGTCGCCCCAGGGTCACCATTAAAAGCGTAGTCGTGGACTTGTTCCACGGCTTTTTTATTTTTTGATAGCAAAGTTTAAATGAACTTGGAATACATGGTAAGCTAATTGGAAAATAAGCAATTCTATAATGCTATGGCAGAGCTGAAGGATGGTAAAATGGAAAACTTTTTGAATCTTTTTTTGCTGCTAGTATCAACCAAAATTTAGTGGGAAATTTATAAATAGGCTGTATTGCTGATGTGTATAAATGTTTTGCATCTTGACCAAAGAAAATAAAAATAATAAAATTGTATGTAATTGACAAAAGATTATGGAATAGGTGATATGTACTTGAGCGAAACTATTGCAAAACCAAACTTAAAAGATATCAGAAAAGCGATTCATGTGCTCAAAAAAATATATGATGTTGTCCGTATTGTTGATCCTATACATAATAAAGTCATAAATATTGATGATAACAATGAACTTGTTCCTGAAAACGATGATATGTGCTATGCGTTTTGGAAAAAGAACAAGTTTTGTGATAATTGTATTTCTCTCAGAGCAGCAATAGAGATGGATACATTTGTAAAACTTGAAGTCATTAACAAACGTGTTTATATGATTACGGCTAGTCCCGTAAGTGTCTACAATACTACTTGTTGTTATGTAATAGAGATGTTGAATGATATTACAGATAAGAGCGTGCTTACGAGTATGATCGGAAAAGATAGTGAAGATTTTACAAGTTTTATTTTTCGATTTAATGATGCGTTGGTGAGAGATGAATTAACGATGCTTTTTAATCGGCGCTATATTAATGAAAGATTACCTATAGAAATTTTCAATAGTATAGCGACACAAAAACCAGCTGCTTTGATTATTGCGGATATTGATGATTTCAAAAAAATTAATGATAATTATGGACACGTTGCTGGTGATATTCTCTTGCAACAGTTTGCGCAGATATTGAATAAAGGGTTGTCTAGTGACGAAGATTGGGTTGCCCGCTATGGTGGAGAAGAATTTTTATTCTTTCTGCATGATACAGATAGCGTTTGTGCAAAAGAAACTGCTGAATTAATAAGAAAAATGATAGAAAGCACCAAATTTAATCTCCATGATAGGATAGTTAACATCAGATGTAGTTTTGGAATAGCTCAGCTCAAAGACGGAATGATTATGCAAGACTGGATAAGTAGTGCAGATAAGAAACTTTACCAAGCAAAGGCGTCTGGTGGTAACCGAGTGTGTTGATTTTCAACTTAAAAATCTGAATAAAACAATTAATAGTTAAGGCGTAACACTTCTTCGCTATTGAAAATATGTAAGCAGAGAGATCAAAATCTCTATTTCCAAAGATGAAAAAGCGATTTTTTTGTGCAGTGTGTATTGTATACTTTTTTTATTATTATAAAATGGTAGTTGTGTATGTTATAATTATTAACTATAGAAGTTTATTTATTTATTTTATCTGGGGGGATTTAATTTATGAATATTTCAAAACGTGTACAAGCTTTAACAACTTCTCCGATTAGAAAACTCGGACCTTATGCAGCTGCTGCTAAGGCGAAAGGCAAAAAAGTATATCATTTAAATATTGGGCAGCCGGATATAGAAACACCTGCGCAGTTTATGGATAGTATTCGCAGCTTTGATGATAAAGTTGTGGCTTATGGTAATTCACAGGGTGAAGCTTTCCTAATTGAAGCTATAAGGAAATATTACAAAGAATGGGGTATGGAATTTCAGGCTTCCAATATATACATCACAAATGGTGGCTCGGAAGCTCTCTTCTTTGCGGTGATGACGCTTTGCGATCCTGGTGATGAATTAATGGTGTTTGAACCATATTATGCTAATTACAACAGTTTTGCAAAGACCTATAACGTAAAGATTAATGCAGTTCCTACTAGTGCGGAATCAGGCTACCATTTGCCGAGCGAACAAGAAATTGAAAAGCATATAACACCTAAAACCAAAGCGATTCTTCTGACAAACCCAGGGAATCCAACAGGTGTTGTATATACTGAAGAAGAAATGCAAATGATTGCTCGTCTTGTTATTAAGCATGATCTGGCACTTATCTCTGACGAAGTGTACCGTGAATTTGTTTATGACGGTGAGTATAAGAGCTTCGGGCAAATGACGGAGTTGGAACAAAATTTGGTAATCGTAGATTCCGTGTCAAAACGTTATAGTGCCTGCGGTGCGCGTATTGGTTGTTTGGTAAGTAAAAATGAAGAATTTTGCAAACAAATTATGAAATGCTGCCAAGCCAGGTTATGCTGTCCTACCTTGGAACAAATCGGTGCCGCTGCTTTATATACGACGCCAAAATCCTATTTGGAAGAGGTAAATCAGGAATACAAAAAACGTCGTGATACTATTGCCGGCGCTTTGGCAAAAATTCCTGGACTAATTTCATCCAATCCTAAAGGTGCTTTCTACGTTATGGTAAAAATGCCGGTGGATGACGCTGAAAAATTCGCAATCTGGATGTTGGAAAGCTTTGACATTGACGGTGAAACAGTAATGTTTGCTCCGGGAAATGGTTTCTATGATACTGAAGGTTGTGGAGTAAACGAAGCACGTCTTGCTTATGTTTTGAAAAGCGAAGATTTGGAAAAAGCCATTTCTATTCTGGCGGCTGGGTTACAAGCATATCCAGGCAAAACAAATTAAGACAAGCAGTCAGTAGAGTTTCTAAAAATATAAAAAAGCTAGCTCGAGTATTTTGAACTGCACCCCAATTGTTAGACAGTATGATATACTGAAAAACAATTGGGGTGATTTTTTATGCCAAAGGGAATACCGCACAAAAGATATACGGCGGAGTTTAAGAAGTTTGTAATTGAGACAATGAGAGCCGAAAATCTAAGTTACAGCGAAACGGCGCGCCGGTTTGATGTTAATGGTTATCACCGGATACAAGACTGGGAACGCATTTATCTGACTGACGGTCCAGGAGGATTTAAGATAGAACGGCGCGGTCGCGCACATAAGGAACGTACTTCTAAACTAAATAAACAACTAGAAGAGGACCTGATAGCCGAAAACCAAAGGTTAAGGGCAGAGGTTGACTACTTAAAAAATTTGAATGCCTTGGTTTTAAAAAGGGTACAGCAAGAGAAAAAGCGCAAGTAATCTCGAAGCTGAGGCATAAACATGAGCTGTCCCTGCTTTTAGATGTGTCAGGGTTGCCGCGTGCTACCTATTACTACCATATCAAGTGCCAGGCAAGAGCGGACAAATACGAACAGATAAAGGCGGAAATCATAACCATATATCATGCGCATAAAGGTCGTTATGGTTACCGTCGCATTACAACAGAATTACACAAAAGTAGTTTTAGCATTAACCATAAGACGGTGCAAAGACTTATGAAGGAATTGGATCTAATCTGCCGGGTTCGGATGAAAAAATACAAATCTTACAAAGGCGAAGTGGGTAAAATTGCGCCTGATTTGTTGAAACGGTGTTTTGAAGCAGCAAAACCAAACCATAAATGGGTAACGGATATTACGGAATTCAGCCTGTTTGGACAAAAAATATATTTGTCGCCTATTATTGATTTGTGCAGCAGGGATATTGTCAGCTACACTATTTCTGATAGGCCGGTGCTAGCAATGGTAACATTGATGCTGGATAACGCTTTCACAAAAATACCAGACAACACAAATCTCATTCTCCATTCCGATCAGGGCTGGCATTATCAACATAAACAGTACCAGATGATGCTCAGTAAGAAAGGGATTCGACAGAGTATGAGTCGCAAAGGCAACTGTTTGGACAATGCAGTAATAGAGAATTTCTTCGGTCTGCTTAAGAGCGAACTGCTGTATTTACAGGAGTTCGCATCTATGGAGCACTTTAAGAAGGAGCTCATTGAATATATGGATTATTATAATAATCTACGTAGCAAGGCAAAGCTAGAGGGCTTGTCACCTGCTATTCACAGGCAACAAGCCCTCTCGGCTGCTTAATTAAAAATATTTGTCTAACTTTTTGGGGTCACTTCATTTTTCGAGCTAGCTTTTTTATATTTTTACTTCAGTTTATTATTCGATGGTGCAAATGGCACAAGGACGACGAATCAGGAGAGCAGCCGTTTCAAGAACCCTGAACAAGTGATTCATTTTTTCGGCTCCTAAGTAACCAACTGTGAAGTCTTGGCCTATGGCAAGATCAAAATTCTTAGAGCCGAGTTCCAGCACAACAGCTTTGTCACCTTTGATTACATTCGAGTAATAAATACCACCAGAAATCAAAGCTTTGATGTGGTCAAGTTCGAGAAGACCTGTATTTGCATAAACACGTACTAGTTTGCCATAAAGCACAGGACTTACAACAAGTGCGTAAGGGCCATAGTGGCTGGCACTTGCTAAAGCGTTGACCGCTTTTACTACATCTGCCAAACCAGTGCCTGGTTCATCCCATTTGCTTATTTTTGTGCTTAATCGTCCTGTAGCCGTAAATAAGCCCTCGATGCCTAAAGCCTTGTTGCCGTTAAAAATCAAATCGTCTTCTTGGCTGGCGACGGTAACGGCTGCGATAGCTGCAGCGCTTGCATCAATAGGCAGCCCTGTTTTGCGATCTGTTTCAATGTCACGCCAAGAAATTTTAAAGTCAGCATAAAGAAGCGGCAGGGGTACAGATTTGCGAGAAGAAGCAGCAATTATTGTTGTGTCGCTTTCTCCTGCCATATCAATACCGACAGAAGTTTTACCAGTATAAACTGAGAAAGGAACATCATAGGCACCTGGACCCAGAGGACCAAGCAGATTCAAAAACTTACGAGCTACTAATATATCACGTGCCGAAGATACTACGGATAAGTCAATCTTACTCCATTCAGCATCAGATAATGGGGCTGATGCGCGATCTAGATAATCCATAATATGACCTCCCTTATATGTTTACTATTTTTATTTCACTAAACTGCCAACAGTGAAAGAGGTTTCTTCATCTGCAGCTGTCCCCTCTTTTTTTGCCGTTTCGCCTGTAGACAAAGATTGTTTTAGTTCTTCTACCTCCGCTTCTCCCTGCTTATAAAAAGAATCTTCATCTGGAGCCAATGCTTTCAGTAAAGCCAAAAATTCTCCTGCATGGACTTTTTCTTCGTCCGCAATATCGTTAAGGACAACTTTGGCCAGCTCATTGTCTGTCGATTCTGCCAATTGAACATAAAGCTGTACGGCTTCATATTCGGCTGCGACCAAAAAGCGAATAGCACGGGTTAATTCCGCTTCCGAAAGCTTGCGGTTTGCGGCGAGTCCTTCAAAGGGGTTTCCAAAACTAGGCATAAAACATTCCTCCCTTGGCAATTATATTTTACATAATATTAAAAAGCTTCGGTGAATAAGACTTATTATTAATAACTATATTATACAACATATTAAGGGATTAATGCATTTAAATTATGATAAAGATTGCTTTTCTGGCCCTAGAAACAAAAAAGATGAAAAATTCTAATAATTACAGAGGAGTGCGTCTGCCTTTTCTAGAATTACCAAGCATGATTCTGACGCAAGCCTGAATTTTCTGTAATAAAAAGGTGAAAAAATGTTTTCGTCGAAGTAAATAAGCGAGTTATATAAGTAAATGCCGTGTAAGAAGGAAGGTGCTGTTATGGCAATTGATTTCAGCCAATTGATTTTTATTATGTTCATTATGTTGACAGTCTGGCCGATGATGAAAAAGAAAGCGTTGGAACGTTCCAGATATAGCTTTTTGCGGAATTTGGAAAAAAGCCGCGGCACGCGTTTCATAACATTAATTCACAGGCAGGAAGCTATAAGTCTTTTTGGTTTACCGATAAGCAGATATATAGATATTGAAGATTCTGAACAAGTTTTGCGTGCTATTCGTTTTACTCCTGATGATATGCCGATTGACATTATTTTGCATACGCCAGGCGGCCTGCTGCTGGCAACGGAACAGATTGCATTGGCGCTGTCGAAACATCCTGCTAAAGTAACGGTTTTTGTACCTCACTATGCAATGAGCGGTGGTACGATGATAGCTTTAGCTGCCGATGAAATAGTTATGGATGAAAATGCTATTCTTGGACCTGTTGATCCGCAGGTTGGCCAATTTCCTGCAATATCTATTCTAAATGCGGTTGGTAAAAAAAGTATCAATAGGATTGATGATAATACGCTGATTATGGCAGATATTGCTGAGAAAGCTGTAAAACAGGTAGAAATGTCGCTTACGAGATTGATAAAGAATAAATTTACACCGGAACGCGTTAGTGAATTTGCTAAAGAGCTGAGTACTTGGAAATGGACGCATGATTGCCCGATTTTTTTTGAGGAACTTAGGCAGATGGGGCTTAGTGTCAATGTGAATATGCCAGATTTGATTTATGAACTGATGGAATTATATCCTCAGCCGGTGCAGCGTATGCCATCGGTCCAGTATATTCCTTTTCCATATGAGAAAAAAGAACAAAGAAAGTCTTAAAATTCTCATAAATTGCCTTGTGCTTTTTTTGCTGCGTGTATATAATGAAAATATGGAAGGGGTATGTGATTGCCACCGAAGCTAATTTTAAACTTTAGGCAGTGCGATGATGTGATTGCCGTTGATCGGTTTTTAGATTGACCATGGTAAAAAGCGCATCTTTTAGTACAGTCGCATTAATAAAAGCAGAACCCTAGCGGTTCTGCTTTTGGTTTTTCACATAGCTCTTACATTATGGGTTTTTCTAAAATGCTTGTTGAAAACGAAAAGGAGGTATTTGTATGTTTGAACTTCAACCTTTCAGAAGGGGACATTTGTCTAAAAAGGATTTCTTCACGAATTTTTTTGACAATATTTTTGATGAAGATTTCAGCCCGGCAGGAGTTTTTGGCTCATCATTTAAAGTAGATGTCCGCGAAAATGACAAATGTTTTGCTGTTGATGCTGATTTGCCAGGTTTTAAGAAGGAGGATGTTAATGTTTCTTACAAAGACAATTACCTGACTATCAAAGCTAAACGTGAAGAAGAAGTAAAGGAAGAAAAAGAAAATTATATTCGTCAGGAACGCAGCTCAGGTGAAGTAATGAGACGTTTTTATGTTGAAGATGTTGATGAAAATGCTATTGATGCTGAATTCAAAGATGGTGTGCTGAAAATTACTTTACCGAAGAAAGAAAAAGTTGTTGCGGAAAAAAAGGTTATCAAAATTAAATAGAATAATATGATCAGTGGTTAATAATAGTGCAGGCATTCATAGATAATTATGAAATGCCTGCACTATTTTTTAATAGCTTCGTATACTCATTTTATTATGTTGCCAACGCGCCAAGACGGATAAAGAATAGTTAAGCAAGAAGTACAAGATTGCAACTGCCCCGAAAATCGTAAAGACTTGCGCAGTAGTACTGTACTTGCCTATAAGAATCATGCCTCTGCCAGTTAATTCCTCTGTGCCGACGGCCCAAACAAAAGCCGAATCTTTGATAACGGTAGTGAATTGTGACACCATCGGTGGTATGACATTTCTATAAGCTTGGGGAAGAACTATATGCCGGACAATTTGCCAAGTGCTGAGACCTTGTGATTGCGCTGCCTCAACTTGTCCTTTAGGCAGTGAATTTAAACCGCCGCGTATTATTTCAGACATAATTGCCGCTGTAAAAACGCTCATGGCCAAAACACCTGAATAAGTAGGCGGCAAAGGCGTCATAAACCTTGCTGTAAGAACAAGCAGCAGACACGGTACGTTTCTTACGATGTCGACATAAAGAATACTGAGTTGTTTCAAGACTGGAATTTTCAGATAAAGTGTAAGGCCGATCAAAGTACCGAAAATAACGCTAAAAATTATAGAGAAGAAGGATATTTTCAGCGTGACAGCGAGACCTTCTAAAAGAAAGGAGATGATAGAATAGTCGAGTAAGGGCGATATCATGATCTCACCCCCGCTGTTTTTTCAAGGTGTTTGATATATTTGGTCAAAGGGAAACACATCAGCCAGTATAATGCACCAGTAACCAAGTAAGTAGGGCCATAATACATATTCATACCAGACCAGGAGTCGGCGCGATACATTAGGTCGCCGCCGGCAATCATTGCTAATACTGAAGTGTTCTTGATGAGACTGACACTTTGGTTGGCTATATTAGGAAGGATTATTCGTTTGGCCTGAGGCAGGATGATATGGCGCATGGTTTGAAAATAGGTGAAACCCTGCGACAGACCTGCTTCACTCTGACCACGAGAGATGGCTAGAATCCCAGAGCGCACAGCTTCCGACATATAGGCACCAGTATAAAGCCCAATCCCTAAGCAACCAATAAGGAAGACTGGCATCATGATTTTCAAATGCGGCAAGGCATGATAGAGAAAAATAACTTGAATTACCAGTGGTGTATTTTGAAAAAATTCTACGTAAATGCGGTTCAATCTGCGCACATTCTTATTTGGAAAAACACCGGCAATACCAAACAGAATACCTAGCGCGAGAGAAATAATCAAAGCTACAATGGCTACTTCCAATGTTACCTTCAAACCTTCAGCAAAAACTTGCCAATCATTTAAAAGCGCCAGCCATTTGTATTCTGCAAAAGGATTGGTTGCCATTATTTAAGATCCCATTTTTTTAGAAGTTTATCCATCTCGCCGGATTTTTTCATATCATCGAAGGTTTTTTCAACTAAGTCAAATAAAGCTTTGTTATCTTTTTTGTTTGCTTCACCATAAAGCTGCGGGGCAATCTTATCTGGCAGCAACTCAGTTGCATCATCTCTATCGCCGAGATGAATAGATGTATCCAATGCATAAGCATCTGCACTGCCGGC
>JBFWIF010000003.1:0-56674 GCA_050256135.1 Acidaminococcaceae bacterium
CCCTATTGTTGCTAGTATAACTGCCGCCTTAATAGAGTTATCAAGTTTTTCATGTAGATAAAAGACCCCCATTAAAACGCTGACCAATGGATTAATGTAATAACCCATACTGGTTTCTATAATATGATCTGAGGCAACCGCCCAAATAAAGATACCCCAATTCACAAGAATTGTCAGACCGGCACCTGCAACTGCTGCAGTTTTTTTTCTGTCAGTGAGAATTTTCCTCGTCTCTTCGATAAAAGCCGCCCATCTGCCCATTAACTTCAGTAGAATGCCAACAAAAACCACTGACCAGATAATTCTATTAGCCAATATTTCAAAAGAAGCAACGCCTTGGATACTTTTCCAGTAAATAGGCAGTATACCCCATATTACATATGAGCTAAGACTAAATATTACGCCCTGTCCAAAGTTTTCATTTTCTTTCATACTATTCCTCTATTCCTAAGTTTTCACTCTATCATAAACGATAGTCTTGATAAATGCAACGAGCTGTGCGTTGTCTAAAGAAACATAACATAAAAAAAGACAAGGCCTCTGAAGACCCTGTCTTTTGAATAATTTTATAAATTAACTCAATCTTTGTCTGCTGCTGCTTCCATAGAACGACTAGCCACAATATCAACACCTAAACCAAGTATATTAGGACAAATAATCTGACCTTCAGCAATCGGCGCTTCGACCGTAATTTTTCGCAGCGCTTCGGCGCAGGCTGTTATTTTTTCTTTTGGCAGACTTGTTTTAGAAACAACCGGCAGCAAAGCAAGAACTCCGTTTTTCACGCGCACGGTAGATGTTAGCATCCTTTTCGGAGCCAATATTTCCTCTTCGGCATATTTCTTGCCCCTTGGGCAAGTATTGCCGACAACTTCAGTGACAACACCATCAGTGACAGTCGCCGTCATTTCGCAGCCACGCGGACAGACAATGCAAGTCAAAACACGTTTATCTACAGACATACCTACGCCTCCCGATTCAAAGCAACAGTTAATGAACCTTTGATTAATTTGGTTTTCTCAGCTGGCAAGTCAAGAGCGATCATCTCACTTGGCTTAGCTACTGGCAGTATTTTACTCATTATCAAAATGTCGCCGCTTTTTACTTCCAGTTTCACCTTGCGTTCCGGGTTAGCAACACGCATAAATAGACGTGCAGCTTCACCTTCCTGCGGCAAGGATAGTTTTTGCGGTACACAGGTACGGATACCATTGCCAGCTTCCACATTGACAACTATTATTTTTTCGTCAAGTTTGCCAGCAGCAGTCAAAGCAGCAAATTTACCAGCAATCTCTGCCTCTTCCGACACAAAATCAACCAAGTCGTGTACATGAACTACATTACCGGCAGCAAAAATGCCCGGCATACTGGTTTGACGACGTTGATCAACTATTGGTCCGCTGGTCAGAGGATGCATTTCCAAATGCAGGCCTCTGGATAATTCATTTTCTGGAATCAAGCCGACAGACAGCAGCAAAGTATCACAATCAATATCAAATTCAGTACCAGCAATCGGCTGCATCTTTTCATCAACTTTAGCGACAGTCACACCAGTCACGCGTTCATGACCGTGGATTTTAACAATTGTATGTGATAAATACAAAGGAATATTATAATCTTCCAAGCATTGAACGATATTTCTGGTCAGACCATTGGAAAAAGCACAGATTTCCAGGACCGCTTCCACTTTGCAGCCTTCCAGACTCATGCGGCGGGCCATAATCAAACCAATGTCGCCACTACCGAGAATAACAATCTTTTTGCCTGGCAGATAACCTTCCATGTTAACCATACGTTGTGCCGCGCCGGCGGTAAATACACCTGCCGGTCGTTCACCAGGAATACGGATAGCGCCACGGGTGCGTTCCCTGCAGCCCATCGTCAGGATTATTGTCTTGCCCTGCACTTGTAAAAGACCCTTTTCCGGGCTGACAGCGATAACAGTTTTATCTTCAAGAATCTCCAAAACCATGGTATCAATTAAAGCCTCTATTTCCGGCTTATCTTTAATCAACTCTATGCAGCGATAGGCATAGCCAGGTCCGGTCAGTTCTTCTTTGAAGTGGTGAAGGCCGAAACCATTATGAATGCACTGCTGCAGAATGCCGCCCAATTCACGGTCACGTTCAATAATGAGAATCTTTTTCGCACCATTTTCCCAGGCGCTGTAAGCGGCAGAAAGACCGGCTGGCCCCCCACCGATAATAATTACATCATAAATCTGGTTCATTTTATGCTTCCTCCCCTTTTACTTGCTCTTTTTCGTAAAACATCTGGGAATCAGCACATTCTTTTAATACTTCTGTCACAGGTATACCTAATTCTCTCGCCAGAATCTGAGTTACACGCGGTCCGCAGAAACCACCTTGGCAGCGTCCCATACCTGCGCGTGTTCTTCTTTTGACACCGTCAACAGTTTTAGCTCCGCATGGAGCATGGATGGCAGCGACAATTTCTGCCTCTGTAATTGTTTCGCAGCGGCAGATAACGCGTCCATATAATTTATTTTCTTTAATAACTTCTGCCTGTTTTTCTTTGGACAGGCGATGAAAAATTACTTTTCTTGGCAACACACCCTTAAATCCAGCTTTCAATACCAGGCTGTGGTTACCTTCACGCATCAAGTCGAGAATCTCTTCAGCAACTGCCGGTGCTGCTGTCAGACCAGGAGACTGCATACCAGCCGCATGAATAAGTCCTCTCACCGCAGAATTTCTGATGATGAAATCGCCATTGTCAGAAACGGCACGCAGACCACAGAATTCAGTAATAGCTGCGCCCATCGGCAAATTAGGCAGTAATTTACGAGCAGAAACCATAATCCTATCCATTCCGCCTAAAGTAACTGCTCTGTCTTCTTTATCTTCAATATCTTCAGCATTAGGCCCGATAAAGGTATTGCCATGAGTTGTTGTGCAAACCAGGATACCTTTGGAAGTCTTGGTTGGTGTTGGAAAAACGACACCGTTGACCATTGCAGACCTTGCTGTTTTGTCAAACAAAATATATTCGCCTTTACGAGGATGAATTGTAAAGCTATTGTCTCCGGCCATTTTAGCTATGGCATCAGCATAAATACCAGCGGCATTTATAACGTAACTTGTTTTGATAATACCTTTGTTCGTCCTGACTGCCGCTACTTGGCCATTTTCTACATCAATACCTTCTACACGGCAATCAGTAATGACTTCTGCACCATTTTGCACGGCACACTCAGCAAAAGCAAGTGCCATGGCAAATGGCCAGCAAACACCGGCAGAAGGAGCCCAAAGGGCACCGGTAACTTTTTGCGTCAAATTTGGCTCTTGAGCCAGAACCTGCTCAGGTGATAAAATCTCCAGGCCTTTGACACCATTTTTAATGCCGCGTTCCAACAATTCTGAAAGAGTTGCTAACTCCTCTTCGTTAGTAGCAACCACCAAAGAACCGGTCCATTTAATATCCAAATCAAGCTGATCTTCCAGTTCATGATAAATATGATTACCACGTACATTCATAAGTGCCTTCACACTGCCAATCGGTGCATCAAAGCCAGCATGCAGAATAGCACTGTTAGCCTTAGTAGTGCCGGATGCCAAATCTGGTTCTTTTTCGACCAATACGCTCCTGATATCATATTTCGACAATTCACGTAAAATAGCTGTACCGACGATACCGCCACCAATAACGACAACATCCGTTTCTTTTAGACAACTCATTACTTCACATCCTCAATAGATTTAAAAATAAAGATTTGATTAAAAAATCAAACTATATAAAAATGCAACTGTATTCTATCACATAATTTACAAAAATAGAATAAATTTCTTTCAGAAGTCCAACTGGGCTTATTTCAGTCCCGCTTTTCACAGATAAAACGGGGGTATTAAAACCCCCGTCAAAAATTACTCTTCTACGTCTTCTTCCTCTACAACAGCGATAGCAACAACTTTATCGTTTTCATTAAGATCGATGAGTTTCACACCCTGTGCATTGCGGCCAAATTTCGAAATACCATCAGCCGTCAGACGAATAATCAAACCAGCCGCTGTTACCATGATAATTTCCTGCTGTGGCAACAGAACCAGAGCACCAACGACATGACCTGTTTTTTCCGTAACACGTAAGTTAATAACGCCTTTACCGCCGCGAGTCTGAACACGATATTCGCTAACCATCGTGCGTTTACCCATACCTTCTTCGGTAGCTGTCAAAACTTCACCATTCTCAGGAACTGTATCCATGGAAACCACAATATCATCCGCACTAAGCAAGATACCACGGACACCATGTGCCGTTCTGCCCATAGGCCTTACATCATCTTCATTGAAATGAATGGCCAGACCATTGCGGGTAGCCAGGATAATACTGGAGTGTCCATCAGTCATTTTAACGTCAATCAGGTCTTCGCCTTCATCAAGAGTAATAGCATTTAAGCCAATTTTTCTTGTGCTGTCGAAATCAGTCAGCGTCGTTTTCTTCACAGTACCGCGGTTAGTAGCCATGAACAAGAATTGATTATCAATAAACTCTTTAACAGGAATAACAGCAGTAATCTTTTCGCCGCCTTCCAGAGGTAGGATATTAACTATCGAAGTGCCTTTAACCGTACGACTTCCTTCTGGAATTTCATAACCTTTTTGGCGATAAACCCTGCCTTTATTGGTAAAGAAGAGAATATTGCTGTGCGTTGAACCTAACATCAGATGCTCAACAAAATCATCAACTTTTTTGCCGCTGCCGCCCCTAAGCCCTTTGCCGCCACGTTTCTGATTATGGAAAGTATCCAAGCTCTGGCGTTTTATGTAACCTTGGTGACTGATAGTAATAATAATATCTTCTTCAGCTATCAAGTCTTCAACGTCAATATTGCTCGTGTCAATCGTTAAAGCAGTACGACGAGCATCACCAAAGCGTTTTTTCACTTCCAGCATATCTTCTTTGATGATATTAAGCACTTTATTTTCGTCAGCCAAAACACTCTCCAGCCAATCAATAGTTTCGAGTACATCAATATACTCATCATCGATTTTCTTGCGTTCGAGACCTGTCAAACGCTGCAGTCTCATGTCAAGGATTGCCTGCGCCTGACGCTCGCTCAAAGTAAATTTGGCAACCAAAGCTGCTTTGGCAGTTTCAGCATTTGGACTATTACGAATAGTCGTAATTACTTCGTCAAGGTTATCAAGTGCTATTTTCAAACCTTCCAGAATGTGAGCACGTTCCTTGGCTTTACCAAGTTCATAGCGTGTTCTTCTAACAATTACTTCTTTTTGATGTTCAAGATAATATTCAAGAATTTGTTTCAAGTTCAGGACCATAGGCTGATTTTTAACCAACGCCAACATAATAATACCAAAAGAATCCTGCATCTTGGTATGTTTGTATAATTGATTGAGGATAACATCAGGCACAACATCATGACGTAATTCGATAACAACACGCATCCCTTTGCGGTCACTTTCATCGCGCAGATCGGTGATGCCGTCAATAATTTTTTCCTGTACCAATTGAGCAATATTTTCTATCAAACGTGCTTTATTGACCTGATAAGGCAATTCGGTTACAATAATCCGACTTTTATTTTTCGGCATCGGTTCAATATGAGCTTTTGCTCTTATTTTCACAACACCGCGCCCGGTAGTATAAGCACTGTTAATACCTTCATTACCAAGAATCATAGCTCCGGTTGGGAAATCTGGTCCCTTGATTGCTGTCATCAATTCCGGTATTTCAACTTCCGGATTATCAATCAACATAATCAGACCGTCTATTACCTCGCAAAGATTATGAGGTGGTATATTTGTTGCCATACCAACAGCTATACCAGAAGAACCATTTATTAAAAGTGCTGGAATTTTAGCAGGTAAAACGCTTGGTTCCTTCAAAGATTCATCATAGTTCGGAACAAAATCAACGGTTTCTTTCTCAATGTCTTCCAACATCTCTTCAGATATCTTGGCCATACGTACTTCAGTATAACGCATAGCAGCTGCAGAATCACCGTCGACAGAACCAAAGTTACCATGACCGTCTACCAAGAGATATCTGGTGGAAAAATCCTGAGCCAAGCGAACAATGGCATCATATACTGAAGAATCACCATGAGGATGATACTTACCGAGAACTTCACCGACAATACGTGCAGATTTTTTGTATGGCTTATTGGAGCTCATACCTGCTTCTTGCATAGCATAAAGAATACGACGATGTACAGGTTTCAAACCATCCCGTACATCAGGCAATGCACGCTGAATAATAACACTCATTGCGTAGTCGATGTAGGATTTCTTCATTTCGTCTTCTATCCAGACAGGCAAAACCTTACCTTCCTCTAACTCCACTTTACCACCAACCTTTATATTTTTTGACTGCTGTTATTTAAATAATAATTCATATATCTGTTTGCCAATCAAAACTGTTGTCACAAATAAATAAAGAGGTCTCACATAACTAGCACCATGCTTAATAGCCATTTTAGAACCAAAAATCGCGCCGAAAATCATGGAAACACCCATAGCAAGACCATAAACCCAATAGACAGTCCCGCTCATGGCAAAAGAAACCAAGGCACCAGCACCGCTGGCAAAATTCAGAGCTTTGGCATTACCAGCTGCCGTCACAAAATTATAACCAAGAAACAAAAAACCAAAAATTAAAAAAGAACCTGTACCCGGACCAAAAAAACCATCATAAAAGCCGAGGCCAAAAGCTGTTAGAATTGTCGCAGCCAAAATACCAGCACCAAATTTTTTGACGTTGGAAACATCGCCCCAATCTTTCCGCATATAAGTGTAAATAGCAACGGCAACCAACATAACGACAATGATATTTTTCATCAGCGCAGCCGGTAATAGATAAACTACATAAGCCCCAATGGCTGAACCTATAAAAGAAAGAGGCATAAGGTATAAAACAACCTTTTTTTGAATCTTGCCGGCACGCCAAAAAGTAACAACACTGGTAAAGGAACCCATCATAGCTGCCACTTTATTTGTACCTAACGCAAAACTTACAGGCATCCCAGTTGCAAGAAGGGCAGGTGTAGAAATCAGTCCGCCTCCGCCTACTGTTGAATCAATAAAAGATGCTATAAAAGCAGCAATAACCAAAAAAACCATTGTTGCTGGATCGTATTGTTCCATATTTCTCCTTAATCTTCTTTGGATTTATTGCATTAGCGCAAAATACTTTTTACAAACTTTAAATAAAAACCACTGCAGCCAGATTCACAATCAGCGGTAACTTCTTCAGATATTAATTCATTACTAATTGCATACGGGTGATTTTGTGATAAAATTGCACTTTTAAGAGGCCATTTAACACCAGAAATTGATACTTTACTTTCGCTGGCAAAAGGTAATAGCGATATTTCTGTAGGTTTTTGTGACGGCACAAACGTTACTTGCTCGCCCGCACCTAGCAAAACCATTATTTCTTCATGGTCTGCAAGAATAATCGCAGCATCCTTTTGTCTTTTACAGGCTAGCAAACTAAAAATATTGGCATAAAGATGATCAAAGCGCCCACCCCAGATACCTGTAGCAAGAATGCAGCTATTTTCTGGAATTTCTTTTAAGAGCAACTGCAAATCTGTATCGTCTTTTTCCCGCGCAAAAGTTATAATTTTGGCGCCATCATTTTGTGCTAAAAGCCAGTTTTCCTTACTGCCGCTATCGCGGTCACCGCAAAGAAAATCAGGTAAAATGCCAGCTTCATAACAATAATCAATACCACGATCAGCACAAAAAATTCTCTTAGTGGCTGCTGCTTCCTTAAGCCAGGACATTTCAGGTCTGCGACCACCAGCAACCACAATAATTTTCTCTTGTTTTAACTCACATAAGCTTAAGGTACCTTGCGGTAAATTAAGATTAAACTTACTCATAACTTACTGAACTGCCTTTCTCTTACTCGGCGCCGGCTTAATGATAATTTGGTCTTTTTCTTTCTGAACCTTCCACTCAACTTCGCCGTTACCATTTTTAAACCATTCCATACTTAATTCTAATAAATATTTATTCAATTTTTCCTGAGCTTCTGCAGGCAAAAGTAATTCTTTATTATTTTTGACTGCTTTATTTGTCCTGCGCGAAAAACTATCAACTTTACTATTTCCAAGAATTTCCGTTTCAAAACTTTTTTCTTCCTTGAAGCCCTTCATCATATCTGCATCAGATAAATTTTTCTTAATTTTCATAAGGCTCTCCTTATCTTACAAATCGAGATTGCGCACCTTGCTGGCATTTTCCTCGATAAATTGGCGGCGTGGTTCTACTTTGTCGCCCATCAAAATGGAAAAAATCACATCTGCTTCTGCCGCATCTTCCAATTTGACCTGCAAAATTGTACGCCCTTCCGGATTCATTGTCGTTTCCCACAATTGTTCAGGATTCATTTCCCCAAGACCTTTGTAGCGCTGAACATAAGGGTTGCTGTCTCTGCCGACCTGATCAAGAGTTTGTTGCAATTCTTCATCACTGTAAGCGTAATAATGTTTTTGCCCTTTTCTTACCAAATACAAAGGCGGCTGTGCAATATAAACATGTCCTGCCCTAATCATTGGCTGCATATAGCGATAGAAGAAAGTCAACAGTAAAGTCCTAATATGGGCACCGTCGACATCCGCATCTGTCATGATGATAATTTTACCGTAACGAGCTTTTGATAAGTCAAAATCTTCACCAATACCGCTACCGAAAGCCGTAATCATCGATCTTATTTCCTCATTACTGAGGATTTTATCAAGTCTTGATTTTTCAACGTTTAAAATCTTACCACGCAAAGGCAATATTGCCTGAAAAGCACGATCGCGTCCCTGCTTAGCACTACCACCTGCTGAATCACCCTCAACAAGGTAAATTTCAGTTTTTTCAGCATCCCTGCTTGAACAATCAGCAAGTTTGCCAGGTAATGAACTAATTTCCAATGCACTCTTACGACGAGTAAGTTCTCTTGCTTTTCTAGCTGCCGCACGTGCTCTGGCAGAAATAATAGATTTTTCCACGATTTTCTTAGCTTCAACTGGATTTTCTTCAAAAAATTCTGCTAAACCATCGCTGATCATATTATCAACAATACCACGGATCTCACTATTCCCAAGTTTTGTCTTTGTCTGTCCTTCGAATTGCGGATCTCTGACTTTTAAACTCAAAACTGCCGTCAAACCTTCACGTACATCGTCACCGCTAAGGTTTTCATCGCCTTCTTTTAAGGCATTTATTTTACGTGCATAATCATTGATCGTCCTGGTAAGCGCTTGTTTAAGACCGCTTAAATGAGTGCCGCCTTCTTCAGTATTGATATTATTAACGTAAGTATAAATATTTTCGCTATAGGTATCAGTGTATTGAAGAGCTACCTCGACGATATTAGTATCTTTTTCGCCCTCTATGTAGATTGGTTTTTCGTTAATAGATGTTTTACTGCGATTTATGTAATTTACAAACGAAATAATACCACCTTCATAGTGGAATATTTCGCCTTCGCTGGTACGTTCGTCCCGTAATTCAATTTTTACGCCTTTATTCAAGAAGGCTAACTCTCTAATACGCAATCTTAAAGTCTCATAGCTGTAGACTGTTTCAGTAAAAATTGACGCATCAGGTAGAAAATGTACGGTTGTTCCTGTTTCTTCTGTAATACCTTTCTCGTATAGCGGTACTACTGTTTTTCCTTTAGAAAATTCTATACCATAAATTTTACCGCCGCGGCGTACTTCTACTTCCATTTTTTCGCTCAAAGCATTAACACAAGAAACACCAACGCCATGCAAGCCGCCTGAAACCTTGTAGCCGCCATCGCCGAATTTGCCGCCAGCATGCAATATAGTCATAACAACTTCAACCGCTGGTTTTCCAACTTTATGCATATCAACAGGAATACCGCGGCCATTATCTTTAACTGTTATGCTATTGTCATTATGGATCAAAACTTGAATAAAAGTACAATAACCCGCTAAAGCTTCGTCAATACTGTTATCAACAACTTCTGAAACCAAATGATGCAAACCACGGCTTGAAATACTGCCAATATACATGCTCGGACGTTTTCTAACTGCTTCCAGTCCTTCTAATACCTGGATTTGCCCCGCATCGTAACTACCATGTACTGCAATTTCTTCTTCAATACTAGACATAGAAACCTCCGAAATCTAAAATTTATCTTTTGTAAATTGCGTTTAATCCGAAGTCTTCCTCTTTTCGCCGTTTCAAAGTACCAGGCGATATACCTGATAAATACAACCTATCTTTGGTAATGATGCAACTGGAAGGCAAGATATCACCAGATAAATCAATAACATTGTATTTTTTAAGGTTAGGACGGACAAATTCTTCGTAAATATTCGCTTTTTTATCCAGCAGGTTGAAAATTCCAACTATTTCACTACTCTTTATTACGCAATCTGCTCCTAGATGAAGATACATAAATATTCCTCCGCAGTTTTTCAACCGTTTCCTCAATCAATTCATCTGTCAATTTTTCCGGGACAATTCCAAGCTCCAACAAAGCTGCAAAAGCTTTATCTTCCGTGGTGCACCCTTCATTAGCTATCTTTAAATAAACTTTACTTCTGATATTTGATTTAATTTCGCTGAATAACATTTTATCACAATTAACGTAATTTATACACTCCTCATAAGATAACCAAGGTGCAGAATGCAAAATTTCCGCTATTTTAAGCCATAAGGCACTCTTTCTTTCCCTCTCACAAGCAGGGCAGTAATCTTCTTCTCCCATAATTGGTACACCACATTTTCTACACTGCTTATTTGAAGTTTCTAAAACAGCTTTCTTGCGCTTTTTATCATTCTTCATTATTTTGTAAAAAACATTTCTTATTGCGGGATTAGATAACTGGGAAGCCTTTTTTTCTATTTCTCTATTTTCCTCTTCGTTTAAAGGCCTATAGAATAATTTGGGTTCAGATAATTTCTCTTCTTGTTCATGTTTGTTTATAATACTGCCATTAAAAAACATAATATCTTTGATAACAAGGTCATTATTTCTCAAAGAACCTATTTCGCTCATGCTCTGTTTAATCTTGCCTAAAAGCTGCTGCTTCATCATCAATAAATTATGTGCCCAAGCAGAACTATCTGTATTAACGAATAAAATTCCTCTTTCAATGCGATTTGGCTTGGAATGTTTGGCTATATTTGTGCCGCAAATATCAACCCAGTTATTTCTGAGATAATGTACCAGAAATTTTTCTTTGCCGGCCTTACTCTTTACAATTTTTAATATAGTCTTCGCTATTTGTTTCACATTAACCCTCGCAGATAGAACCTTCATTCACGCAAAAATACCTGTTGCATGCCAATTCAGGTATGAGATTCTTATCGTTAACTGTAATAAAAGTCTGGACTCTGCCGTCAATAAAATTCAATATTTGTGTCCTGCGTTCACTGTCCAGTTCGCTCATAACATCATCGAGCAATAAAACCGGATACTCGCCGGCCTCATCTTTTACATATTCCATCTCAGCAAGTTTAAGTGCTAAAGCTCCACTTCTCTGTTGTCCCTGCGACCCAAATGCTCTTAAATTATTATCATTGACTTTAATTAAAAGATCATCGCGATGAGGTCCAATACCTGTACTGCCGCGTAAAACATCTATAGTCTGTCTTTCCTTTAACCGCTCTAAATACCATTCACGCCATCTTTCTACACTGTCTTCTTGTGAACAAATAATAGCAGAAGAATTAGTTTTCAACTCATAATTGACTACTAATTCTTCCCTTTGGTTGGTTATTTCTTTATAGATTTCACAGGCAATACAGCTTATTTTTTTTAGAACATTAAGCCTTAAGCAAATGATTTCAGATGCTGCATAGGCTATTTCATTGTTCCAAACGTCAAGCTGCCCATGATCTAGTCCATTTTCCCTTGCATTTTTTAAAAGTTTATTTCGCTGTTGTAGAACCCTGTTATATTTTAACAAAAGTCCGTAATAATAACGATTAGTCTGAGCTATTTCCATATCAAGAAAACGTCTTCGAAGTGCAGGTTCACCTTTAACTATCTGCAAATCTTCAGGAGAAAACATTACAACATTTAGAGTCCCATAATGTTCTTTACTCTTGATGATATTGTCATCAAAAACAATTTCTTTTTTCATTTTTTCACTGATATTCTGTCTTTTTACTCTTAATGTATGAGCCCCATAAAGATTATTAAAAGTAACTTCAGCTGCCATCGCCCTGCAGGACATTCTTACTAGATCATCTTCATTGCTTGTACGATGAGACATGCCAAAAGCAGAATAAAAGATACTCTCCAAAATATTTGTCTTACCTTGTGCATTATTACCGTAAAAAACGTTGACCAAGCCTTCTATTCGCAAATTTAAGTTTTGATAATTTCTAAAATTTATTAAAGAAATTTGCTGAATTTTCATGCTTATTCTTCCGTTTCAACAATAATCTCATACTGCCCCTTAATCACAACGCTATCACCAGGATAAACTTTTTTTCTCTTTTCTTTAATTGGCTGTTGATTCAATGTTACCAAACCAGCTTCGATTAATTCAATTGCCTGTCCGCCGGTTTGCAAAATACCTGCATACTTCATCAAGTTAGAAAAAGTTATGTAATCTGTTTTAATTGCAACTTTTATTGTTTCCATATTTTTCCCCTTAAAATACTACTCTTACAGGCGTAACGATGTAGAGATAGTTTTCTTCGCTTACTGGCTTGATGCAAACAGGGCTTAAAGAATTATTTAATTCAATGGTTGCTTCCTCAGCATCAATATTTTTCAATATATCAAGAATATATCTTGCATTAAATGCAACATTCAAGCTTGCGCCTTCAGTGATACAGCTGACAGATTCGCGTCCTTTACCAACATCATTGCTGCTGGAGTTAATAATTATTTCTGAAGTTTTGACACTAATCTTTACTATGCTGTAATCACCATCAGCAGAAAAGAGCGAAACTCTTTTAACAGCCCCTTCAAGCTCTTTAATATTAACTTGGGTTTTTATTTCAAATTTTGGTGGAATAACTCTTCTATAATCAGGAAATTCACCTTCAACCAAGCTGGAAACAATAGTAGTTTTACCGATTTTTATGATAATTTGTCTGTTATGAAGGGAAATCACTACGGATTGCGGTAAATCAGAGTTAAGATTATTAACTACTTCATTCAACAAGCGTCCTGGAATAATCATTGAAAAGTCTTTTTCTTCAGTACTTTCTGCTTCGACAGTTTTAATTGCCAATCTATGAGTATTAGTGCCGACAAATGTTATCTTTGAACCTTTCTTTTCAAACAAAATACCTGTAAAAAGAGGTCTTGTTTCATCAGTTGAGCGAGCATAAATAGTTTTCTTAATTAAATCTTTCATTACTTCGTCAGATATAATCAGCTTTTCTTCACCAGCAACTGATGGGAAAGCTGGATAATCGTTTTCATCCATTAAAACAATTTGAAAACTTGCTTTTCCTGATTCGATACTAACAGTAGATTCATCAGCATTTTTATAGATATTTACTTCTTCTGATTGCAAAGTAGCAAGCAAATCAGAAAAGTATTTTGCAGGAATAACGATATTACCATTTTCAGCAACATTAGCTTCAATTTGGCAGCCTATAGCCATATTCAAGTCCATAGCTTGTATTTCCAGTTGGTTATCAGAAGCAATTAGATGAATTCCAGAAAAAATAGGAGTACTAGGATTAGAAGAAATTGCTTTTTTGGCAGTTTGTACTGCTTTTGCAAGAACAGATGTTTTACAAGTAAATCTCATTTTTAAGACCTCCTGGTTTATTATTACTGTCTAAATAATATAAAAAACTTAGTAGACGTAGTAGTAGGACCTGTGGATATGTTGATAAACATGTTGAGAACTGATTATGCCTTTGTTTCAGCGTTGCAAAAAATGTTTATAACTTAGAGCATTTTATTAACATACAAACACATAAAAAAGCAATTTTAGATATCAACAGGTTTGCTCACAGCTTATAACGTCTTTATAAACAAGTTTATACATTAAGATTTATTTTTTTAGTTGTGCAATGAAAGATTTGATGATTTTTTCAAGTTCAGCGTCTTCACGACGTTCTTTACCTATTTTTTCGCAGGCATGAATAACTGTAGTATGATCGCGTCCACCGAAAAATTCGCCAATCCTTGGTAATGAATAATCTGTTAATTCTCTGCAAATATACATCGCAATTTGTCTTGGGTAAGCAACGTTTCTGGTTCTTTTTTTAGCGAGAAAATCTTCTTTCTTTATCTTGTAGTAATTGGCAACTACTTTTTGAATTTCTTCAACGGAGATGTGTTTGTTGTTATTTTCGTTATTCAATTCTGACAAGGCTTTCCTTGCTTCTTCAAGAGTGATCTTACCGCCATTAAAAGATGCATAGGCAGAAACTCTTGTAAAGGCGCCCTCTATTTCTCTTATATTGGTCTCAATTGCTGATGCAATGAAAAGAATAACGTCATTAGGGATGATAATATCTTCACGGTCAGCTTTTTCTCTTAAAATTGCCATTCTGGTTTCCAAGTCTGGTGCTTGAATGTCAGCTGTCAAACCCCATTCAAAACGCGAACGCAGACGGCTCTCAAGTGTTTCAATTTCTTTTGGTTTGCGGTCACTTGAGATAATTATTTGTTTATTTGCATCATGCAAGGCGTTAAAAGTATGGAAAAACTCTTCCTGTGTACTTTCTTTTTTACGCAGAAATTGAATATCATCGATCAAAAGACAGTCAATGTTACGGTACTTATTGCGGAAAGCCTCCATGGAATTTTTTTGAATAGAAAAAATCATTTCATTGGTAAAAGTTTCACTGGAAATATAGAGAACTTTCATTTCTGGATATTTTTGTTTAACTCTGTTACCGATAGCATGCATTAAGTGAGTTTTGCCAAGACCGACGTCACCATACAAAAAAAGAGGATTATAGACTTTTGCCGGAGCTTCTGCTACAGCAAGGGCAGCAGCATGGGCAAAGCGGTTAGAGTTACCTATAACGAAATTTTCAAACAGATATTTTGAATTAAGATTGCTTTCAAAATTTTCAGAAGAAACTTTTATTGATTCAGTACTGACGTTGTTTTTTTCCTGTTTAGCGGATGCAGGATGATCTTCAACCACTATTTCTGGTTTGTAGTTGATGTTTTCGTCAGTTTTTGGTGTATCCATATTAGTTACAATCAAATTTAGATGTCTGCCGGTCAGAGTAGAAAGAGTTTTTTCTATTTCAGCTGAATAACGTGATTCGATCCATTCTTTGATAAATAGTTTTTCTACACCTATTTCAAAGGTATCTTCGTTCATGGACAAAGGTAGGGCGGCTTTAATCCAGTTGACATATCCTGGGTTTTTGCTGTTAGTATTTACGTACCCTAAAAATTCGTCCCAAACGTCGGCCAAGTTATTCGTTTGCATTTTATCCATCCTTTCGATTTAGATTTGTGGAGTAGCAGAATTATACGATATTATTTATAAACAAATTAATGACAAAGTATAAACATTTTCAACAATTTACTAAAAAACTGTGATTAACTTGTATCTCGGGAATAACGCTGCATACATATTCTATCAAAGGGTAAAAGAGTTATCAACAGGGCAGTGGAAAAAATCCAGATAATTATCCACAACTGTGGATAATTATCTGGATTTTTTATTTTTTGTTCTCAATGTAATGGTTTTATTCTTGACAGTATATGAAAGCTATCATATAATCGGTATAGCTATCAAATGAATGAATGATAAATTTGGTAAAACTACGTGTGTGGCAAGGAGGTATAACGGAATGAAACGTACTTTTCAACCTAATAATACTAGGAAAAAGAGAACGCACGGCTTTAGAGAAAGAATGAAAACTTTGGGCGGTCAAGCAGTCCTTAAAAGAAGACGTGCAAAAGGCAGAAAGAGATTGTCTGCATAATATTCAAATAGGCCGCAGTGATGTGGCCTATTTTTTCCATGCGGTTAGGTGAGAATATTTTGGAAAAAACAAGAAGATTTAAATTTGGAAAAATGGAACGTATCAAATCTAAGAAGGGCTTCCAGTTTGTTTATAACAGCGGCCGTTCTGTTGTTGATGCGTTATCAGTTATTTATGTCTTAACATCTACTTCTGATAAAGTTCAGATTGGTCTTGCCGTTGGAAAGAAATTAGGTAATGCCGTTCTTAGGAATCATGTTAAGCGAATGATGAGAGAAGTATTCCGCAACAGGAAGCATGAACTTAAGGCCGGTTCTCATATAGTATGGGTAGCGAGAAAAAAAATAATTGCTGCAGATTATAACACTTATGATCGTGTATTTATGAGACTCGCCAAAAGAGCAGGTTTATTGAATTGAGGTAATATTAGGATGAAAACTTTGTGTATTTTGTTTATTCGTTTTTATCAGTTATTTATTTCACCTTTATTTCCGCCGACCTGTCGCTTTTATCCTACTTGTTCACAGTATGCGATTGAAGCTATTCAAAAAAAAGGGGTTTTACGTGGGGTATGGCTTGCTTTAAAGCGAATAGCCAAATGCCATCCGTTCCATCCCGGTGGCTATGATCCTGTTTAGCGGGGTTGCAAAATAAAGATATTGATTTGAGGAGTGATATTTTGGATTTTCTGAGTTCGCTTGTACAACAGGTTGTAACTATTATGTATAACTTTACTGCGTTGATTGGTGTTCCTAATTATGGTTTGGCTATTATTATCATGACCATAATTGTTAAAGTAATTCTCTATCCATTGACTGCTAAGCAAATTGCTTCTACTACAGCTATGATGGAATTACAGCCGAAGATGAAAGCTATACAGGAAAAGTATAAAGACAACAAAGTGTTGTTAAACCAAAAATTAGCGGAATTATATAAAGAGCAGGGCGTTAATCCTCTTGCTGGCTGCTTGCCTCTTTTGGTCCAAATGCCAATAATGATAGGTATTTTTTATGGTATAAGAGATTTTGAATATGTTGGGCCAAATAGTTTCCTATGGATGCAGAATATTTCTTTGCCTGATCCGTACTATATTCTGCCTGTTTTGTCTGCCTTAACTACTTTTATCCAATCAAAGCAGTCTATGCCTGATACCAGCAGCCCACAAAATAAAGTTATGTTGTATTTCATGCCTCTTTTCATCGGTTATATCAGTTTTACTTTCCCGGCAGGTCTTGTGCTTTACTGGGTTGTGATGAACCTTATGCAAATTGCTCAGCAAGCTTTGATGAATAAGAAAAAAGTTTCTGCATAGTTAGTAGTTAAGGGGGTGTAGTAATGGTTTCTATTGAAATGACCGGCAAAACAGTCGATGAAGCATTGGAAGCTGCTCTTGCTGAATTACATACAACCAGAGAAAATGTGGATGTAGATATTCTTGAGGAGCCTAAAGATGGTTTATTTGGTTTGTTCGGTGGTCGTAAAGCAAGAATAAAAGTTACAGTCAAGGCTTTACAAGGGGAAGAAACGGAAGAGATTAAGCCTTTAGAAGTTGAAAATGTTGTTGTTGCAGGGGAAACTAAACAACCGAAAAATATTGTGAATAATGAAGAAGCCGTTAAAATGGCTAAAGAATTTCTTTTGAAAATTTTTGCATCAATGAAGATTCAAGTTGTAATGGAGAAATTTGTCAGCAAAGATGATGGCTGTGTAACTTTTAAATTACATGGTGCTGATATGGGCATTTTAATCGGCAAGCATGGACAAACACTGGATTCGCTGCAGTATCTTACCAATTTGGTAGCTAACAAGAATTCAGCAGAACGTATCCGTATAATGATTGATATTGAGGATTATAGGGAACGCAGGGCGCATACTTTGACAAGGCTTGCTTTGCGCTTGGCCGAAAGAGTTAAAAGGTCAGGAGATAGGGTCGTTCTAGAACCAATGAATCCACATGAACGCAAAATTATTCATATGGCTTTGCAGAATGATAGCAGGGTGAATACTTTGAGTGAGGGTGAAGATCCTTACCGTAGAGTAGCCATCGAATTGAAAAAATAGATTTATCGACCCAGTAATATTGTTTTGATATTGCTGGGTTTATTACTTTCAAGGGAGAAGGAGCAAGATGTACGTAGATGATACTATCAGTGCTGTAGCAACAGCACTGGGCGAAGGCGCTATAGGCATAATAAGATTAAGCGGGCCCAGAAGTTGTGAAATTGCGGATAGGATTTTTAAGGCTGCTTCTGGCAAAAGACTTGAAAAGTACCCGCCAAATACTTTGGTTTATGGGCACGTTAAAGACAATAATGGTGTAATAATAGATGAAGCTCTGGTTGTTTTTATGCGTTCGCCTCATTCATATACTGCAGAAAATGTTGTGGAAATTCAGGCCCATGGCGGCATCCAATCTTTGAAGAAGATCCTTGCTTTGACTTATGAAGCAGGTGCGCGGCCAGCTGAGCCAGGAGAGTTTACCAAGAGAGCTTTTTTAAATGGACGTATTGATTTGGCACAGGCCGAAGCAGTGATGGATATTATTAAAGCACGCAGTGAGGTTTCTTTGAAACTTGCTTTACGTCAGCAACAAGGGCAGTTGTCAAAGGAACTCGGATTGTTGCGCAAGCGTTTGTTGGATATCATTGTCAATTTGGAAGCAGTCATTGATTATCCAGAGGAGGATATAGAAGAAATTACTTTTCAAAATGTTAAGCAGATTGTTTGTGATGTGCAAAGTGAAATTTCATTGCTGTTAAGCAATGCGCATACAGGCAAGATTATGCGGGAAGGCATGAAGACTGTCATTATTGGCAGACCTAATGTTGGAAAGTCCAGTTTATTGAACAAGTTATTAAAGGAAGAGCGAGCAATCGTTTCTGAAATCCCTGGTACCACGCGGGATGTAATTGAGGAACAATTGCTAATTGATGGCATTCCTTTAGTACTTACTGATACTGCAGGTATCAGAGATACAGATGATTATGTAGAGAAAATTGGTGTCGCTAAGACAAAGAAGATTTTGGAAGAGGCTGAATTGGCTATAGTTGTGCTTGATGGTTCTGAAACTCTTTATGCTGAAGATAGGGATATTTTGAAAGCTGTTAAGGATAAGCCTTATGTTATAATTGTGAACAAGAGTGATTTACCTCAGGCGATTGATTTGAAGGCTTTGCAAGCTGATTTTGGTGAAGAAAATATTATGCTGCTTTCTGCCAAGACTTCTGCAGGTGTGGAGGACTTTATTGCTTGGTTAAAGAAGTATGTTTACGGTGCAGGCGGACAATTGGAAGACGGCATTTATGTTCAAAATGTTCGTCATGAATATCTCCTGAAACAGGCATATGCTTCTTTGTCAGATGCTTTGGCTGCTGCTGATAGCCATGTGCCTTATGACTGTATTATTATTGATTTGCGTAATACAGTTGAAGCAATTGGCTTTATAACTGGTGATACAGTAAGTGATGAGATTATTAACGAGATATTTGCCAGATTCTGTGTCGGCAAGTAGGTTTTAATGAGAGGGATAGATTTTGATTATTGGAAAATATGACGTAATTGTAGTTGGTGCCGGTCATGCTGGCGTTGAAGCTGCTTTGGCCTCGGCACGTCTCGGCGGTAAAACTTTAATGGCGACTCTTTCGCTTGATAACATAGCTCTTATGCCTTGTAATCCTTCTGTTGGAGGACCGGCTAAGGGCCATTTGGTTCGTGAAATTGATGCTTTGGGTGGGCAGATGGGTTTATCAGCCGATGAAGCTTGTATACAGATGCGTATGTTAAATACTGGTAAAGGTTATGCAGTGCATGCTCTGCGAGCTCAAGCTGATAAACCTTATTACCATACCATTATGAAGGAAATTGTGGAGAATCAGGAAAATCTTGATGTCAAGCAACTGATGATTAACAAATTGCTTGTTTCTCATGGTGAAGTTGTAGGCGTTGAAGCGGAAACAGGAGAAGTATTTGAAGCTAAATGTGTTATATTGGCAACAGGTACTTACTTGCGTGCTAAGATTGTTTATGGCGAAGTTAACTATGAGTCAGGGCCTAATGGTTTGCGTTCCGCAACACATCTTTCTTCCTCTTTGCTAGAAAATGGTGTTGAACTAATGCGTTTTAAGACTGGTACGCCGGCACGTGTTGATGCTCGCAGTCTTGATTACAGTAAGATGGAACCGCAGTACGGTGATGAAATTACACGTAATTTTTCTTTCATAAGTAAGATAGAGACAAGAGATCAGCTGCCTTGCTGGTTGACCTATACTAATGAGCATACACACCAGATTATTCGTGATAATTTAGGTAGATCGGGTATGTTCAGTGGTTTGGTCGAGGGTGTAGGACCACGGTATTGTCCATCTATTGAATCTAAAATAGTTAGGTTCGCTGATAAAGAGCGCCATCAACTTTTTTTAGAACCTGAAGGTGTCAGAACTAATGAAGTATATGTACAGGGAATGTCATCTTCGTTGCCGGCCGATGTCCAGATTGCTTTTATGCAGACAATCCCCGGTATGGAAAATTGTAAAATGATGCGTGCTGGTTATGCAATTGATTATGATTGCCTGAATCCATTGCAGTTACAATCTTCATTGGAGCATAAACAGATATCTGGATTGTTTTCCGCCGGACAATCAAATGGCACCAGTGGTTATGAAGAAGCCGCGGCTCAAGGGTTAATGGCCGGTATAAATGCTATGCAAAAGATTAAGGGTAATGTTCCGTTTGTTTTAGGCAGAGGTGATGCCTACATTGGGGTATTGATTGACGACCTGGTTACTAAAGGTACGAATGAGCCTTATCGTATGATGACTTCGAGGGCAGAATATCGTTTACTTCTTCGGCAGGATAATGCTGATCTGCGTCTGACTGAAAAGGGTCGTCAAATAGGTTTGGTGGATGATTGCCGTTATAGCGAGTTTACGGCTAAGCGAGATTTGCTGGAGAGAATGCTTTATCAGCTAGGACATATGAATATTGCACCGACAGAAGAGACTCAGCAGAAGTTACGTGCTCTGAATACAGTTCCTTTGCGTTCTGGTATTTCGATGCTGGAACTTTTAAGGCGCAGTGAACTTGATTATGTTAAACTTGCCAAAGCTTTTGATTTGCCGGAGCTTCCTTCTGTTGTTGCCGAGCAATTGGAAATACATGCTAAATATGAAGGCTACATTGTAAAGCAGAGACAAGAAGTTGAACGCGCGCTGAAATTGGAAAATAAGCTTATTCCTGCTAATATTGATTATCATCAGATTAAGGAACTTTCACTAGAATCTATTGAAAAGCTGGATAAGGTTCGTCCTAATTCTATTGGTCAGGCCTCGCGGATTTCTGGTGTTTCGCCGGCCGATGTCAATGTCTTGATGATTTTTCTTGATGCTGCCAGCCGAAGGGAGAAGCAGTGATGACTTTTTTGGAGGCTTTAATCAGTAAGGGCAAAGAAGCTGGACTGGAATTTTCTGCAAGACAATTGGAACAGTTTGCATTATATTATGATCTCTTGATTGAGACAAACAAAGTAATGAACCTTACGGCAATAACTGAACCAGAGGAAGTAGCAGTTAAGCATATTATTGATTCTTTGTTGGCGTATGATAAGAAAATATTTCCAGGGAAATTGCTTGCTGATGTTGGGACTGGTGCTGGTTTTCCTGGCATACCTCTTAAAATTTATTGTCCTGAATTAAAAGTAGTACTTCTGGACTCTTTAGCTAAGAGACTTAAATTCTTGCAGAGTGTTATTGATACTCTTGGTCTGGAGGATATTACCTGTGTTCATTTGCGTGCTGAAGATGCAGGACAAAACAAGAATTATCGCGAAAAATATGATTTAGTAACCGCGCGCGCTGTTGCAAGACTTTCAATTTTGTCTGAATATTGTTTGCCTCTTGTTAAGCAAGGCGGATATTTTATTGCTTTGAAGGGTTCCAAGTTTAAGGAAGAGATTTCTGAAGGTCGTACTGCTGTTGATATTTTGGGTGGGGAGATTGTTTCTGCCGATGCAGTGAAATTACCTGGTCTTGATGATGGCAGAGCGATTATCAGAATCCGTAAGATCAAAAAAACTCCGGTTAAATATCCGCGTAAAGCTGGATTACCGGAAAAGCAGCCATTGTAGTAGGGAAGGAGAACCGGATAAGTATGGTTATTGATGATGAATTTGCTTATTTAGATTCGGCAAATCTTTTGGGGGAAGAAGTCCCAACTTCTGGAGAAGTGAGTATTGTTCAGGTTCCTGTGCAGAATATTGAAGCTAATCCTTATCAGCCACGTAAACATTTTGAGGCTGAAGCCTTAGCGGAATTAGCTCATTCTATTAGCCAATACGGTGTTTTGCAACCGCTTCTTGTTGCGCCTATGGGTGATGGCAAGTATATGTTGATAGCAGGTGAACGTAGATTGCGTGCTTCTAAGCTTGCTAATCTTTCTATAGTGCCTGTTATAATAAGCGAGTATACTTCTCAGCAAATTGCTGAAATTGCTTTAATTGAAAATCTTCAGAGAGAAGATCTGCATTATCTTGAAGAGGCTGATGGTTATGAAAAATTGATGGATCAGTTTCATCTTACTCAAGAGTCAATGGCAAGTCGTGTTGGTAAGAAGCAATCAACTATTGCGAATAAGCTTAGGCTTTTAAAATTATCAGATAGGGTTCGAACTCTTCTTAAAGAACAAGTGCTAACAGAACGTCATGCACGTGCTTTGTTAAGACTAACATCTGAAGATGATCAGATAAACGTTATAGATGAAATCATTAAAAATGGATATAATGTAAGACAGACGGAAAAGTATATTGAGCATTATATTGAAGAACATCAGGATTCTGCTAAGCTCAAGAAGACTAAGAGATTAATGATTATCCAGGATGTGAGGATATATCTGAATAGCATTAAACAAATAACTAAAAACATGGAAGTATCCGGCATTCCGGTTAAAGTTGAACAAAAACTGGAAGGTGATGATGTTATCGTCACCATGCGAATTAAAAATACAAAGAAGACAAAATAATAGTGTTAGTGATTTTAGAAAAGCAATGCAAAGTCAAAAGGTCAATGTTTCACGTGAAACATTGACCTTTTTCTTTGAAATAATAATAAAAATTTAATATATAGAGTATAAATTATGGTAGAATATAGTAGTCAGTAAGATAATATTAATGGAATGAATGAGAGGTGATGGTCGTGGTTAAAGTAATCGCTATAGCAAACCAGAAGGGCGGTGTTGGTAAAACAACAACCGCAGTTAATTTGGCAGCTTGCCTGGCAGCCAAGGGCCGTAAGGTATTATTGATAGACAGCGATCCACAAGGAAATTCTACCAGTGGCTTAGGTTTTGAAAAAAATTATATAAAAAAATGTATTTATGATGTTTTGATTAATGGTACGCCAATGGCAGATGTGATAATGAAAAGCGAATATGATAACCTATGGGTGTTGCCCGCTACCATACAACTGGCAGGTGCTGAACTAGAACTTGTTTCAGTAATGAGTAGGGAAGGAAGATTAAAACGTGCACTTGATAGAGTTAAGCACGAATATGATTATGTGTTAATTGACTGTCCTCCGTCACTGGGTCTTTTAACTTTGAACGCACTTACTGCTGCTAGTTCCGTATTGGTTCCGATACAGTGTGAATTCTATGCATTAGAAGGCGTTACCCAGCTAATGAATACTATTCAATTGGTTCAACGCAATCTCAATCCGGCGCTAAAGCTTGAAGGAGCAGTTATGACGATGTTCGATGCGCGTACTAATCTCTCCAGCGATGTTGTCGGGGAAGTGAAGAAATACTTTAATGCCAAGATGTACAATACGATAATACCGAGAAATATTAGATTAAGTGAAGCACCAAGCCACGGCCAACCTGTTATTGTCTATGATGCAAAATCTAAAGGCGCACAGGTTTATCAAGAATTGGCACAGGAGGTTATTGGAGATGAGTAAACGCGCTGGTTTAGGCAAAGGTTTGGAAGCGCTTTTCGGCAGCACCGAAGATGTAAGTGCAGAAATAGCGGAAAATGAAGTTAAACAGGAAATAAATGTCACGGACTTAGTTCCGAATCCCTATCAACCGCGCAAAGTTTTTGAACCTGAAAAGATGAAGGAATTAGTTGAATCCGTTAAACAGCATGGTGTAATTCAACCGCTTATTGTGCGTAAGAGGGACGACCAATATGAAATAGTTGCTGGTGAGAGACGCTGGCGTGCTGCTAAAAAAGCAGGTTTAAAGGCAGTACCTGTAGTAATACGTGATTATGATGAAGAAGCTATGATGGAAGTAGCCATGATAGAAAATATTCAACGACACGACCTCAATCCTTTGGAGGAGGCTGAAGGAATTAAATCTATGATGGACAAGCTTCAACTGACACAGGCTGATGCTGCAAAGAAATTAGGCCGCAGCCGGACGGCAGTTACAAATATTCTCAGACTTTTGAATCTACCAGCCAAAATCCGTGATTATATTTCCAAAGAAGAATTGACTTTAGGCCAGGTAAGACCGTTATTGGTAATAGAAGACGAAGCAAAGCAGCTTTTGCTTGCTCAGACAATAATGACCAAGGGATGGAGTGTCCGTAAAGTAGAAGATGTGGTTAAGGAATTTAAAGAAGGTCATGATCTTGAGTCACTGATTAATGACGCACCTATACAAGAGAAAAAGGAAAATAGCACAAAAAAAATCAATCCTTCTAAAGTTAAAAAAAGTCCGGATGTTTTTTGTACTGATTTCCAAAATAAAATGATGTCAGTGCTGGGTACCAAGGTCAAAGTAGTAAAAAAGACTGAAACAAGTGGAAAAATTGAGATAGAATATTACTCCTTAGATGATTTGGAGAGAATCTATGAATTGTTAGAAGAAAAGGCCCAAGCGCTGGGGGGTTCTTTGAAACGCATCCAGAAACTTCATGTTTAACTTTTTAAAATAAAAAATGATGAACTAGCGGCCGTAGTGGAAAGGAAATATGTAATGATCGGTATGGGGACTATTGTTAATGCTGCTGCTATTCTTGCTGGAGCAGTAATGGGTCTTGTTCTGCGGAAGGGATTGCCCGAAAGGTGGCAGGAAACAATAATGCAAGCCATAGGTTTATCGGTTATGGTTATCGGTATCCAGATGGCAATGAAAACAAATAATATTATTATAGTAATCATCAGTTTAGTAACAGGCTCAATAATTGGAGAATATTTCAATATAGATAAGACATTGAATCGCTTTGGCAGCTGGATTGGCGCCAAGTTGACAAAGGATAACGATAAAAACAGCGCTGCGGGAATCATTGGTCAGGGATTTGTGGCAACCAGCCTTATTTACTGTGTAGGAGCAATGGCGATAGTCGGAAGTATTCAGGAAGGTCTGACCGGTGATGCATCGACACTTTATGCGAAATCGATACTTGATGGAATAACTGCAATTATTTTCGCAGCAAATATGGGCGTAGGAGTAGCATTATCAGCGTTGAGTGTGGCAATTTATCAGGGAATGATTACCTTGTTGGCTGGTTCCATGGAGGCAATAATGACACCGGTACTTCTCGCAGAATTGACAGCAACGGGAGGCATACTGATTATAGCTATTGGTCTTAATATGCTTAAGCTTGTACAAATAAGAATTGCGAACATGCTGCCAGCCATTATAGCCGCAGGGTTTGTGACGGAACTATTCGCTTTTTTCAATTAAGGAGAGACAAATAAATAATGGAAAGCATAAATTTAATAATAAATGAAAATATAGCGGTTGTAGTTGCCGTTTTGCTCGTATTAATAATTATCCTGACGATATTGTTGTTTAGGGCGGAGAAGAAAGTTAAACATCTGCAGGAAAAATATGATTTCTTCATAGCAGGTAGTGATCAGCTTAATATCGGTGAGCTTTTAACAGAGACTTTAAGTGAAGTGCGCTCGAGCAGAATTGAAATGGAAAAATTAAATAGCCGCAGCAACGAATTGCGTGATCAGCTAAAGGATTGTGTACAAAAAGTAGGTGTTGTCAGATTTAATGCCTTTGATGATACTGGCAGTGACTTGAGTTACTCAGTCGCATTGCTTGATGAAAGAAAAGATGGTGTTGTTCTTTCTAGTATCTTTGGACGTGATGAGAATAGATGTTATGCTAAACCAATTAAAGCTGGCAAATCAGAATATCCATTGTCGCAAGAAGAGCTGGAAGCTTTAAACAAAAAATAAAATATCTCACAGAATGTGTTTTGAAAGTCCGCTTGCATAAAAAATGGCAGGCGGTTTTTTTATGCGTAAAAAAGCGGCCTCTAAAATCAGTTATAAGGCGGTTTAAACTTAATCTGCTTGCGTTTCTTCATAAAACAGATAAAATGTTCTCAAAAAGCAAAATAAACAAAAATGGAGAAATGGTATTAGGCAAAAGAAGCAATCATATAAATTGCCTAACACAAAATACAGAATATTGTATAATCAAGCCAGAGTCCATAATATTTGGACTAAAAACTGTAGAAACGGCTAAAATGTATATATTGAAGGATATTATTGGGAAAGATAGTAAATAAAAGATATATTTGTATCTTCAAAATATACAAAATGAAATAATTGAGAAATATTGTACAAACTTTACAAAAAAAGTAAAGCATTTTGTACTAAAAAGCAAAAAAAATATTGACAAAAGTGTGAAGTCTTACATATAATGAAAAGCAAGTGATTACAAGATGGTCTTTTTATCTGTAAAACTGCAAAAAGTTTGTAAGATTTTTTGCTTTTTGTTTTTACAAGTGAAGGAATTAATTGTAATCAAAAACGAACAGGGGAAAGAAAAGGTGAAACAAATGAAAGCTTGGAAAAAAATAGTCGGCGTAGCTTGTACGGCAGTATTCATGACTTCCGTCGTTGCAGGTTGCGGTGGCGACAAAAAGAAAGATGCAGCCAATAGTAACGAGATAGTTATTGGCGCAGCCTTCGAATTGACCGGTGGCGTTGCTAATTATGGTAAATCAACTTTATCCGGTGTAAAAATGGCCGTTGATGAAGTTAACAAAGCCGGCGGCATTAATGGCAAGAAGATTAAACTTGTGGAAAGTGATACGAAGTCCGAACCTTCTGAAGCAGGTAACGCAGTAACTAAATTGGTAACCAAAGACAAAGCTGTTGCTATTATCGGACCAGCTACCAGCGGTTCTGTAGCTGCTGCCTCTCAGATTGTTACTGATAATAAAATTCCTTTAATGGCACCTGTTGCTACAGCAGAAAATATTACTGTTAAAGATGGCAAGACTAAACAGTTCATATTCCGTGCTTGCTTCATCGATCCTTTCCAGGGTCAGATAATGGCTGAGTTTGCCAATAAGACCCTGAAGGTTAAAAATGTTGCAATTCTCTATGATTCTTCCAGTGAATATTCCAAAGGTCTGACCGCAGTATTTACCAAGACTTTAGAAAAGAACGGCGGCAAGGTGGTTGCCAGCGAGGCTTTCCTTGCTAAAGACGTTGACTTCAAAGCTTCTTTAACTAAAATTAAAGCAACCAATCCGGAAGCAATCTATGTACCAGCTTACTATGAAGAAGTTGCTAAGATCATTAAACAAGCTCGTGAAATAGGTTTGACTTGCCCAATGCTCGGCTCTGACGGCTGGGATTCTCCTAAACTTGCTGAAATCGCAGGCCCGGCTGCTCTTAATGGCACTTACTTCTGCAGCGCATATTCTGCACAAGACCAAGAACCAAGCGTTCAAAAATTCATCAAGAACTACAAAGCAATGTTTAATGCTGAACCAGATAACTTCGCAATTCATGGCTATGATGCAGCAATGATTGTTATGGAAGCTATCAAACGCGCTGGCACAACTGATGGTGTCAAGGTTGCGGCTGAAATGGCTAAAACCAAAGATCTGCAGGTTGCCACCGGTAAAGTTACTTATGACGATAAACACAACCCGATTTCCGGAGCTGTAATTATCGAATTGAAAGACGGCGTACAGACCTTTAAAGAAAAGATCACGCTCTAGTCTTAAATTATTAGTACACTCAATCCAGCGCCGGATTGAAGTTTTCTTCGATTCGTCGCTGGATTTATTATTTTTTAATCTAAGTCACTTTGTTTATTATGAAATTAATCCCTGAACCGATAGAGAGAGACTGGCTGTTATGCCACAACGGATGGGATTGATGATAAATTTTCTTCATTAAAAACATTGGAGGGGAAAGACAAATGAAAAAATGCGTAAGGTTTTATCTGTAGCATGTATCGGCATGCTTCTGGCAACTGCTCTTACAGGTTGCGGCGGCAGCAAAAAAGGGGCCGGCGATACCATTAAAATTGGTGGTAACCTTGAAATGACAGGTGGCAGCGCAAGCTATGGTAAATCAGCTCAGAATGGCATCAAGCTTGCTATAGACGCAGCAAATGCAAAAGGCGGCGTTCTCGGCAAAAAGATTGAATTAGTTGTTGCCGATAACAAATCAGAAGCAGCTGAAGCAACCAATGCCATGCAAAAACTGATAGCGCAAGACAAGGTTATTGCCGTTATCGGCCCAAACCTTTCATCAGCTTCAATTGCAGCAACTTCAATTAACACCAGTGCTAAAGTTTTGGCAATCACACCAATGGGCACGAACCCGAACGTAACAGTTGATAAAAACGGCAAAACAAAGGACTTCATGTTCCGTGCCTGCTTCATTGACCCTTTCCAAGGGACTGTAATGGCTACCTTTGCTAAGGATAAGATTAAAGCTAAAAACGTTGCAATTCTGGTAGATAATTCTTCAGATTATGCAAAAGGCCTGGCGCAGTTCTTCAAAGAAGCTTTTACCAAGGGCGGCGGCAATATTGTTGCTGAAGAATCTTATCTCCAAAAAGATACTGACTTTAAAGCAACTTTGACAAAGATTAAAGCTTCTAATCCAGATATGATATATGTTCCTGGCTACTATCAGGAAGTAGGTATGATTGTTAAGCAAGCTCGCGAAATTGGATTAAATGTTCCAATGGCAGGCGGCGATGGTTGGGATAGTGCTAAACTCCCAGAAATTGCAAGCAAAGCAGCTTTGAATAATACATACTTCTCAAGTTTGTATTCACCAGATGATGATTCGCAGCTGAACAAAGATTTCGTTGCTGCTTACAAAAAAGCTTACAATGAAAAACCGGATGTTTTCGCAGCTCTTGCTTATGATTCCGCACTGCTGGTAATCAACGCAATTAAAACTGCTAATACTTTGGATACCGTGAAGATTAAAGATGCAATGGCAAAAACTTCTGGTTTCAGCGGTGTTTCCGGCAATGTAACGTTTAACGCACAACACAATCCGGTCAAGAGTGCTGTTATCATTGAATACAAAGATGGAGTACAGGTTTTCAAAACTAAGATTAATCCTTGATTTTATTCAGTGGGCCGTGGCTTTCACGACCCACTAAAGTTATTTTTCAGGCAGGGGGCTAAAACTTATGGATATGGGATCATTTTTGCACCAATTTGCGCAGCAATTGATTAACGGTGTATCGTTAGGTAGTATTTATGCTTTGATTGCGCTTGGTTACACAATGATTTATGGTATTATCAAACTTATTAATTTCGCACATGGTGATATTTATATGCTTGGTGCGTACTTCGGTTTTGTAGCAACTACGATGTTGAAATTTTCATTTTTACCAGCACTTATTTTTGCTATGGTAGCAGCGGGTATAGCCGGTATTGTCATTGAACGTGTGGCATATCGTCCGATGCGTAATGCACCGCGTATTGCTATTTTGATTACGGCAATCGGCGTATCTTTTTTCCTAGAGTACGGCATGATTTTGATAGCTACACCTCAACCTCGTACTTTCCCGGCAGTTTTTGAAGGAACTATTTATAATTTTGCCGGCCTCGTCATCAACAGCCAGCAGATAGTTATTTTGGTCAGCGCATTGGTATTGATGGCTGCCTTGACCTATATTGTTAACCATACCAAAGCTGGTAAGGCAATGCGTGCGGTTTCGTTTGATATGGAGGCAGCACAGCTGATGGGTATCAATATCGATAAAGTTATTTCCATGACTTTTGCACTTGGTTCCGCATTAGCAGCAGCAGCCGGTGTACTGGTTGGTGTATATTACAACTCCATTGATCCTCTGATGGGCATGATGCCAGGTATGAAAGCTTTCGTTGCAGCAGTACTAGGCGGTATTGGTATTATTCCAGGAGCAATGATGGGCGGTATTATCATGGGTGTTGTCGAAGCGATGGTTAGCGGCTTCTTCTCTTCAACCTTCCGTGATGCTGCAGCCTTTGGTATCCTGATTCTTATTTTGCTCTACAAACCGGCAGGTCTTTTGGGCAAAAATATACGTGAGAAAGTGTAGGTGACAGTGATGAATAAACTTAGAAAAAATGACATCATGTCCCTATTGGGTTGTTTGGTTTTATTCGCAGTCATGCAATTAATGATGACTTATGATATCATAGGGCCATTTTGGGAATTAAACATCGTTTTGATTGGCATTAACATTATTCTTTCTGTAAGTTTGAATTTGATTAACGGTTATACCGGCCAGTTCTCCATTGGTCACGCAGGCTTTTTGGCTGTAGGCGCATATACTGGCGCTATTGTAACTGTCAAGCTGGGCCTGCCCTTTGAGCTTGCACTGGTAGTTGGTACTTTGTGCGCAGGTGCTTTAGGTTTTCTGATTGGCTTGCCGACATTGCGTCTTAAAGGTGACTATCTTGCTATCGCAACGCTTGGTCTTGGTGAAATAATTCGTATCTGTATTTTGAATATCGAATATGTTGGCGGCGCTTCCGGCCTCATGGGTATTCCTCGTTATACAAATTTTGCCTGGGTATTTTGGGTAGGTATTTTTGTTATCTTCTTTATTAAAAACTTTATCAATTCTGCACCTGGCCGTTCTTGCCTGGCAATTCGTGAAAATGAAATAGCCGCGGAAACCATGGGTATTGATACAACTAAATATAAAGTTATGGCCTTCACTATCGGTGCTGCTTTTGCAGGTACTGCAGGCGTATTATTTTCTCACTATTTCTATATCGCTCATCCAGCATCCTTTACCTTCATGAGATCTTTCGATATATTGACCATGGTAGTTTTGGGTGGTTTGGGCAGCATGAGCGGTGCAATTACCGGTGCCGTTCTTCTAACCGCTATTTCTGCCTTCTTGGCAGAGTACCCAGAATGGCGTATGGTAATATATTCGCTTACTCTTATTGTATTAATGCTTTACCGTTCGCAAGGCTTGTTCGGTAATAAAGAACTTAGCCTCAAAATGTTTAAGTTAGGAGGCGACAACAGTGGAAGAACTGCTGAAGGTAAATAACGTATCAATGGTATTCGGCGGACTGCGTGCCGTTTCTAACTTTACCATGGAAATTAATAAAGGTGAACTGATTGGCCTGATCGGACCGAATGGCGCCGGCAAAACGACGGCATTCAATATGCTGACAGGCGTTTATGAGCCAACTGAAGGTACAATTACATTTGAAGGCAAACTGGTCAATGGGAAGAAACCATATCAGGTAACAGCTATGGGTATGGCTCGTACCTTCCAGAATATTCGTTTGTTTTCTGAGCTTTCGGTTATTGATAATGTTAAAATTGCTTACAATATGCATGTTAAATATTCTTTGCCAGAAGCAATCTGGCGTTTTGGCAGGTATTTTAATGAAGAGGAAGAAATAACTAATAAGGCAATGTCATTGCTCAAAATATTCAAGCTTGACGGCAAAGCAAACGAGCAAGCGAAAAACCTTCCTTATGGCGAGCAGCGTCGTTTGGAAATTGCCAGAGCTATGGCGACCGAACCTAAGCTATTGCTTCTTGATGAACCGGCTGCTGGTATGAATCCTCAAGAAACCCATGAATTGATGGAAATGATTAGGTGGATTCGTGATGAATTCAAGCTCAGCATTCTTTTGATCGAGCATGATATGAGTCTTGTCATGAATGTCTGCGAAAGAATCTATGTTCTGGAGTATGGTTTCTGCATAGCCAATGGAGTTCCGGAAGAAATCAAGACTAATAAACGCGTAATCGAAGCATATTTAGGCGAGGAGGTATCATAATGTTAAAAGTCGATAATATTGATGTTTATTATGGTGCTATTCACGCCATTAAAGGAGTAAGCATTCAGGTTGCCAAAGGTGAGATAGTTACTTTGGTAGGTTCGAATGGAGCAGGAAAATCTACCACCTTGCGCACTATTTCTGGTCTTTTAAAACCTAAAAATGGTACAATATTATTTGAAGACAACCATATTGAAGGCACGTCTGCACATAAGATCGTCGGTATGGGTCTTTGTCAGGTTCCGGAAGGTCGACGTGTTTTTGCGAACATGACGGTTATGGAAAATCTGGAACTCGGTGCCTATTTGCGCAGTGATAAAGATGCTATTGCCAAGGATTTGGAGGATGTCTTTAAGAAATTTCCAAGACTACTAGAACGTAAGGATCAGGTTTCCGGTACTTTGTCCGGCGGCGAGCAACAAATGCTTGCTATGGGCCGAGCCTTGATGAGCCGTCCGCGTTTGCTGCTGCTAGATGAACCTTCCATGGGTCTTGCACCACTGTTGGTTAAGGAAATCTTCCATATTATTCAAGAAATCAACGAAAGCGGCACCACAGTTCTTTTGGTAGAACAGAATGCAAATATGGCATTGTCCATTGCAGATAAAGCTTACGTTTTGGAAACAGGACGTATTGCTCTGGCTGGCACAGCTAAAGAGCTGGCAAGCAGTGAAGCCGTCCGCAAAGCTTATTTAGGTGGTTAAACAATTACAAAGGGAGCGTGGTTTTAATGATCGTAAGAGAATTAATGACACCTACTGTAATTACTACAGAAGAAGACAAGACAATTCTGGAAGTAAGGGAATTAATGCGCAATAAAAATATCAGGAGGCTGCCGGTTGTAGATGACATCAGCAGAATCAAAGGTATTATTACCGATGGCGACGTAGGCCGCAGTGAACCTTCTGAAGCTACTACTCTTTCCAAATTCGAGGCTAATTATCTTTTGTCCAAATTAAAGGTCAGGGACGTTATGACGAAGACCGTCATCACTGTTAACGACACAGCTGAAATTGAGGAAGCAGCTTACCAGCTATACACGAATAAAATCGGCTCGCTGCCGGTTGTAGATGTTGATAACAAGCTATGCGGCATTATTACGGATAGCGACATATTTAAAGCATTTGTAGATATTATGGGGTTCGCCAAGACTTCTACCAAGATTACTGTCGATGCTACAGACAAAGTAGGGGTATTGGCCGATATAGCGAATATTTTTAAACAGCGCGGTATTAATATTATTTCAGCCGTATCACGTTCCAAAGGACCTGACAACGCTGAAATAATGATTCGTGCAGATTTGACACATGGCTTGGATGTTATTGAAGAAATCAGACAAGCAGGTTACATCATTAAAGATATCAGTACCGTCAAAGCAAACGGTAAGTGAGTATTTTATGGATAAAGTACAATATTCAGTTGGCGATGTAGTGCGCATGAAAAAAGCGCACCCCTGCGGATCCTACGAATGGGTCATTACACGCACTGGTATGGACTTCGGTCTGAAGTGCCGTGGCTGCGGACGTTTCGTGATGATTCCTCGACCTAAGTTTGAAAAAGGTGTCAAATGCATTCTGGAATCTGCTAACCCTGAGAATATGCTTTAATATTCCTGCTGTTTTCTATATGCCCTGCCTATCCCCGTGACATGGTTCTTATAAAAGACCGTTGAGCGGGGTTCTTTTTTTATAATATAAAAAACAAAAAAACTGATGGGGGTGTCATAATGATTCGTGCTGTACGTCCGGAGGATGCCGAAAGAATTGCTGAAATATACAGTTGGTACGTAGCCAACACTACTATTACCTATGAAATTACTCTGCCTGATGAAGCAGAGATGCTGCGAAGAATTAATAAAATATCAGCGCAATTCCCCTGGTTGGTTTATGAAGAAAACGAAAGAGTCATTGGCTATGCTTATGCCGGTACGTTCCGAGAGCGGGAAGCATTTAATGTCTCTGTAGAATTATCCGCTTATTTTGACCAGGAACATTGCGGCGGCGGTCGTGGCATGGAGATTATGAAAGCATTGCTGCAAGAACTGGAGAGCTATGAGCCATATACGGCACTGGCCTGCATCAGTTATGGTAATGCTGCCAGCCAGAGACTTTGTGAAAAGCTTGGCTTTAAACTTGCCGGTGTAACACATAATGTCGGCTACAAATTTGGGCAATGGCTCAGCCTGGCCTTTTATACGCTGCAACTGAAAGAATATAAAATAATCTGAAGACTCAGTATTTCCCGGGAAATAGACTGATGATAATTTTATGGCACGGGCTAAAGATTTCCTCTGGCCGCTGATGTGCAGCAGGTCCTTTTGCAGCTCTTATCAAACATATAGTTTTAAGACGCTGTATCTTATGAGTTATCTCAGAAAACCAGGCAAGTGTTCCAAGTGTTGCACAATATCCTTCAATGAAGTAAAATTATATATCAGATAAAATTTAAGGAGAGATGTTAGTGAGCACGAATTTAGAAGTAGGGATTGTTGGTTTGCCGAACGTTGGCAAGAGCACGTTGTTTAATGCTATTACCAAAGCCGGTGCGGAAGCAGCCAATTATCCATTTTGTACTATAGAGCCGAATGTCGGCGTTGTTGATGTCCCTGATTCACGTTTAAAAGTTTTGAGTGACATGGTTAAAGCTAAAAAGATAGTGCCGGCAGCAATGCGTTTTGTCGATATTGCGGGCCTAGTAAAAGGAGCTTCGACCGGTGAAGGCCTTGGCAATAAATTCTTGGCACACATCAGAGAAGTTGACGCTATTGCCCAGGTGGTGCGTTGTTTTGAAGATGGCAATATTACCCACGTAGAAGGTACGATTGATCCTTTGCGTGACATTGAAATAATCAATACCGAGCTTTGTCTGGCAGATATGGAGAGTGTGGAAAAACGCATCGACCGTCTTGGCAAACTTCTGAAAACCGGCGATAAAAAGGTGCCGATAGAAAAAGCTGCTTTGGAAAAGGTGTTGGCAGGTCTGGGGGAAGCAATTCCTGCGCGCCGCCTCAGTCTTACTGATGATGAAAAGGAATTTGTGAAAGCTTTACAGCTTTTGACGCTGAAGCCTATCCTGTACATTACGAATGTGGCCGAAGACGAAGTTGCACATGCTGAGAAGAATCCTTTTGTGCAGGCAGTCCAAAAATATGCCGCTGAAGAAGGTGCAGAGTCGATTGCTGTTTCTGCAAAAATGGAAGCGGAAATTGCCGAACTGCCGGAAGATGAGGCACAAGAATTTTTGGCTATGGCAGGTTTGGAAGAACCAGGTTTGAACCGAATAATTAAAGCAGGCTTTAAATTGCTTGGTTTGATGACTTACATTACTGCCGGCGAAATAGAGGTACGTGCCTGGACCATTGTGCGTGGAACTAAAGCGCCGCAAGCTGCTGGGAAGATCCATACCGATTTTGAAAGAGGTTTTATCCGAGCAGAAATCGTTTCATACAATGATTTGGTCGCTTGTGGCTCCAAAGCTGCTGCGCGTGAAAAAGGCCTGGTCCGTCTTGAAGGCAAAGATTATGTAATGCAGGACGGCGATGTCGTTGAATTCCGTTTCAATGTTTAACACACAAGGTAGTGGGGCTTTTGCCACGCTGCCTTTTTTTGCTAAATTACGTGCATTTTTAGAAAAATTTGTTATAATAAGGTATCGCCAACAAGGGAGAAAAGAAAATGCTTTTTGATTCGCACATGCATTGTGATTATTCGACAGATTCCTCCATGAAGATTAGTGAAGCAATCCAGGAAGCGCGCAGGGCTAAAGTCGGCATGATTGTCACTGAACACTGGGATTACGATTATCCTACGAACCCCTATGCCTTTTTGTTTGATGTTGATGATTACTTCAAGCAATTTAATATTTATAGGTCGGATCAGGTGCTTCTGGGAATTGAAGTTGGTATGCAGAAACATACGGTCACTAAAGATGAGGCACTGGTCAGCGCACATCCCTTTGACTGTGTGATTGCTTCCATGCACTGTGTTAATGGAAGGGATCTCTACGAGCCGGCGTCCTACAGAGATTTGACTAAAAAAGAAGCCTTACAGGAATTTTTAGAAGATTCTATTGCTAATTTAGGCCTGTACAGCGACTTTGACATTTTTGGCCACATAGACTATATCAGCCGCTATATGCCTTATGAAGACCAGGAATTGTATTATGAAGAATTTCCAGCTCTGTGGGATGAGCTTTTCAAAATCCTTATTGATGGCGGCAAAGTTTTAGAAATAAATACCAGACGCCTCGATTCGCCGAAAGCAATCGAAACCTTGGAGGTTCTTTACCAGCGTTACGAGCAGTTAGGCGGTAAGTATGTTTCGCTTGGTTCAGATGCTCACTACAAGGAACACGTCGGCAGACGTCTTTCTGTTGCTAAAAAAATAGCAGACAAGGCAGGCCTGATACCTGTTTATTTCAGAGAAAGACAAATGAAAATTATGAAAGAATGAAGGTGTCGGGATGAAATGTGTTAGGTTTGAAGTTACTAACAGAGCAAAAATTGGGATTATTGAGGGTGATACAGTACGAACAGTCTATGGTTCTCTTGATACCTTTTGGCAGCTTACGGACGAGGTATTTCCTCTGTCACAAGTAAAACTTCTGGCACCTTGCGTACCTAAGCAGATTATCTGCGTTGGGTTGAATTACAAGGAACATGCTAAGGAAATTAATATGGAGGTTCCGCCAGAACCGATTCTTTTCACTAAAGCAGCCCATACTGTAATAGGTCCTGATGCTGCTATCATTTATCCGTCGCAGACCAATCTGCTTTTCTACGAAGCAGAGCTCGGTATTGTTATCAAAAAGAAAATGAAGGATGTTTCGCCAGAAGAGGCACATAACTATATACTTGGGTATACTTGCGCCAATGATGTTACGGCCAGGGATTTGCAGCTGCGTGAAGGTCAATGGTTGCGCAGCAAATCATTTGATACCTTCTGTCCTTTGGGACCATGGCTCGAAACTCAGCTTAATCCTGAAGATCTTGCCATCAAGCTATATTTGAACGGTGAACTGAAGCAGGATGCTCGTACTAGCGATATGGTTTATAATCCGTATGAAATAGTCAGCTATATTTCCAAAAGTATGACACTCGATGCAGGTGATCTTATTTTGACAGGTACACCTTTTGGTACCGGTGATATGAAGGTCGGTGACGAAGTAGTCGTAGAAATTGAAGGCATCGGCAAATTGCGTAATATTGTTGCTGCCCACAAATAATAAAAACATGGGATCCTTCGGCTAGTGCTCAGTAGGACAAATAAAAAGGTTGGTTCACAAAAGTGAACCAACCTTTTTTACATACTCACATACTTGTTTACTTGCCTGCCTTGCGGCGGGTGGTGATACTCTCACCGCCGATGCCCCAGTTGTCGGTTTCGACTTCTTCAATGATGACGACTGTAGTGGCAGGATTTTTGCCTAGTACATCAACAAGCAGTTGGGTGGCGCCTTTAATAAGTGCGGCTTTCTTTTCAGGGGTGACATCGCCTTCTTTGGTTATTTTGATGTTGACAAAGGGCATAGCTAAACACCTCACCATATCATATTTTCTTCATTATATCTGTCGGCACGTAATACTTCAATACGAGACATATTAGAAGAGACTTCAGACGGAATAATAGCTGACTAATCCCTCCCTCAGTCACTGCGTGACAGCTCCCTCGTCAGAGGGAGCCTTTAAGCCTTCCTTAGACAACGCAGAGTACTAAAGGCTTCCTCAGATGAGGAAGCTGCCCGCTTTAGCGGGCTGATAGAGGGAACGGTATCATTTTGGCATAGTAGTGGCCCCCTTATTTGACAAGGGGTAAAGACGCGACGGGCTTGCTGCACATCAGCGACCGACTGCTTGCAGGGGAATTGTCGCGTGTGGAAGCAGCCAGAGGAGCCCTTTACCGCTTGCCAAATGTAACAAACTTTACTTTTTTATAATACATTACCTGTAAATAATAGTATTTTTCATTATTAACTTTTTTCTTGCAATCCGAAAATTAGTATGGTATCATTTACCTGCGTTGGTTAGTAAGTACCGGCGGGAGGTAGCTTCGGCGCTTCACTGCAAAACGGAAAACTAGCCAGCATAAGAAAAATATGTCAATATCGCTTGGATCTTTAAGACCGGGACGTAGACACAATAACTATTTGTTTAACTACGCACTCCGGCTGGGGTGCGTTTTTTTGTGTCCGGCGATAAGGGAGGTGCTTGATGAGAATAGGTATTATCGGCGCAGGCAAAGTCGGAGGAGCTTTATGCAAAAGTTTGTTGTCTGCTGGCGCTGCTATTGCCGGCCTGACAGCAGGTACAGAAGATAGTACGAAAGCAGCAGCAGCCAAATTCAGTGTAAAATGGTTTGGGAGCAATGAGGAATTAGCGGCTGCCAGTGACGTAATTTTTCTGACCGTACCTGATAGGTTGGTAGAGCCTGTCGCTAATCGAATGGGACTGGCATTCACCAATCCAGACAGCAAGAATATTTTGCAGGGCAAGACGTTTTTGCATTGCAGCGGATCTTTGGGCTGGGAAGAGTTGGCGCCGCTGAAGAAATTAGGAGCGGAGATCGGCAGCTTGCACCCTTTGCAGAGTTTTACATCGGCCAATGTTTCCTTTCAAGGTATTTATATGGCACTGGACGGTACGCCTAAAGCACGTCAGACAGGGGAGGCACTTGCTGGATTGCTGGGCGCACAAGTTTTTCTGGTGCCGGCTGAAGAACGTAAAGCCTACCACGCTGCGGCTTGCTTTGCCTCTAACTATGTGGTGGCGGCGATGGCGGTAGCTCAGGAATTGATGAGTAAATGGACACCAACGCCGGAAGCAGGTTTGGCAGCACTGCTTCCGCTCTTTGACGGTACAGCAAGCAATTTGCACCAGAGTAGCTTGGCGCGGGAGGCATTGACAGGACCTATTGCCCGTGGCGATATCAATACGGTCAGAGCACATCTGGCGGTGTTGCCGCCCACAATTGCGGAAGTATATAAAGCACTTGGCAGAGAAACGATTTGTCTAGCCAAAGCTAATGGCAGCATTGATGCCGGACAGGCTGAGGCACTTACAAGTGCACTCCAATAAAACGTTTCATTAATAATAGGGAGGCTTACAACAAATGGAAAGAAAACCAATTACAACCAGTACGATCCGACAAATGAAAGAGGAAGGCAGACCAATCACCATGATTACGGCCTATGATTTTGCCATGGCCCGTAACGTGGATGAGGCTGGCATCGATATGATTTTGGTCGGAGACTCTGTTGGTAATGTAATGCTTGGTTACAGTTCTACTATTCCGGTAACGATGGATGCGATGATTCACCATACACAGGCCGTTGTCCGCGGCACGAAATGTGCGCTGGTTGTTGGTGATATGCCATTTATGAGTTATCAGGCGAGCGAAGCGCAAGCTTTGGTTAATGCCGGGAGGTTTCTCAAGGAAGGCGGCTGTACGGCTATTAAACTTGAAGGCGGCAGCGAAATTTGTCCACTAGTCAAAAAAATGGTTACAGCCGGTATACCGGTTGTGGGTCATATAGGCCTGACACCGCAGTCTGTTAATCAATTCGGTGGTTTCAAAGTACAGGGCAAGGATGTAGCCGCAGCACAGAAACTCGTGGATGATGCCAAAGCCCTCGAAGCAGCTGGTGCTTTCAGTATCGTGCTCGAATGCGTACCAGCGGCACTGGCTGCCAAAGTCAGCGCAATGATTTCCGTCCCGACTATCGGTATCGGCGCCGGCAATGGCTGCGACGGTCAGGTATTGGTTTGCAATGACCTGCTTGGCTTTTCAAATGGTTTTACACCGAAATTTGTGAAAAAATATCGTAATCTGCATCAGGAAATCGTCGGTGCAGTTGAGGAATATATCAGTGATGTCCGTGACCGTAGTTTCCCGGCACCGGAGCATACTTTCAAAATAGATGACGAAGTACTGGAAAAATTATACTAATAAGTTAGAGGGGAAAATTCATGATTCTATGTAAAACAGTAGAAGAACTCAGAGATGAACTAGCCATTGCCAAAAACGCAGGCAAAACTATCGGTCTCGTACCGACGATGGGTGCACTGCACGAGGGGCATGCATCTCTTATTAAAGCAGCAAATCAGGAAAACGACGTTGTAGTAGTCAGCGTTTTCGTTAATCCAACGCAGTTCGGACCGAATGAAGATCTCGACAGTTATCCGCGTACACTTGATGCCGACTGCCAATTGGCGGAAGCTCAGGGTGCCGATATCGTTTTCGCGCCCTCACCGAAGGAGATGTACCCTAGCGACGACATGACCTGGGTTGAAGTTACCGGTGGTATAACCAAAGTTCTTTGCGGCAGGTCGAGGCCGATTCATTTCCGCGGCGTTACTACCGTAGTGAGCAAGCTATTTAACCTTGTTCAGCCTGACAGAGCCTATTTCGGTCAGAAGGATGCCCAGCAGGTACAGGTTTTAAAACGTATGGTCAAAGACTTGTTCTTCAATCTGCAGCTGAGAATTATGCCGATCGTGCGTGAAGCCGACGGTCTTGCCAAGAGCTCGCGCAATACTTATCTGTCTGCCGAGGAACGTCAGGCAGGGCTGATTCTTTCCAAGAGCCTACAGCATGCCAAAGAATTATTTGCTGCCGGTGAACGCGATCCTCAGAAACTGACAGCGGCAACAACCGCGATGATCAAGACAGAACCGATGACTGACATCGACTATGTAGAAATTTATCAGATGCCGGATCTGAATGAATGTCAAACTCCTATGCAGGGTGCAAATCTCTTAGCACTGGCAGTCAAATTCGGCGCAACACGATTAATAGACAATATTGTTTTGGAGGTAAAATAATGCTTTACAACATGTTCCACGGTAAAATCCACAGAGCCACCGTTACAGAGGCTAATCTTGAATATATGGGTTCGGTTACGATTGACTCAACCCTGATGAAGCTGGCAGGTATCCTGCCAGGTGAACGCGTGCAAATAGTTGATAATAATAACGGCGCCCGCCTGGAGACTTACGTCATCGAAGGTGAGCCGGATTCAGGAGTTATCTGCTTGAACGGTGCGGCAGCGCGCAAAGTTACTGTCGGTGATAAGGTAATTATTATTGCTTATGCGATGATGACGCCGGAAGAAGCGCAAGCCTGCGTGCCCAAAGTGGTCATGGTAGACGACAATAATCGTCCGCTTAAGGTCCGCGGGACAGAACTCGCTGGTGAGATAGGTTAGATTTCAACATAAGATGATACGACCCTCTGCTTATTTGGCGGAGGGTTGTTTTATTTGTTCACGTATTTTTTGCTTGTGTAAACTTAAAATTCGAAGTATTATGTAAGTATCAATTCTATTAACTAATGATTATATTTTAGCTTCAAGAAAGCAGAGGGAAATTTGTATGGAAGAACGCAAAGGCCCGAAAAAGCCTTTAATTTATTATTATCTGGTAGCAATTCTGATGATTTATCTCTTTAATGCGGTCATCACGCCGATGTACTTCAGCCCTAAAGTTCAGGAAATTTCCTATGGTAATTTTTTGCAGAAGGTTGATGAAGGACAAGTATCTAAGGTTGAGATAACATCGACAAAAATTGCTGTGGTCGCTAAAGACGATACGGATAAAACTATTTATGTAACAGGACGTATTGAGGATCCGGACCTCGTTAACCGTCTGGTGAAAAGCAAGGTAGAATTTTCACAGGTAATTCCGAAAGAAAGTTCACCGCTTGCCAACTTCTTCACTAACTGGGTTTTCCCAATTATTATCTTTTTCATTCTGGGACAGCTCTTCATGCGCTACATGGGGAATAGGATGGGCGGCAATGCCATGAGTTTTGGTAAGAGCAATGCCAAAGTCTATGTAGAAGCACAGACAGGCAAAAGCTTTGTCGATGTGGCAGGACAGGATGAAGCCAAGGAAGCCTTGATGGAATTGGTTGATTTCCTGCATAATCCTGATAAGTACAAAAAGATTGGTGCAAACATGCCGAAAGGTGCCTTACTCGTAGGACCTCCTGGCACAGGTAAGACACTGCTCGCCAAAGCAGTAGCCGGCGAGGCAAAAGTACCTTTCTTCTCCATCTCTGGCTCCGAGTTCATCGAAATGTTCGTTGGTATGGGCGCTGCGCGTGTGCGTGACCTCTTCAAGCAGGCCCAGGAAAAAGCTCCTTGTATCGTCTTTATTGATGAGATTGATGCTATTGGCCAAAAACGTAACAGCGGTCAGTTCGGCGGCAATGACGAAAGAGAACAGACATTGAACCAATTGCTTTCCGAAATGGATGGTTTTGACAGCAGCAAGGGTGTTGTCATCCTAGCTGCGACCAACAGGCCGGAAACTCTGGATAAAGCGCTCCTGCGTCCAGGTCGTTTCGACAGACGCATTCCGGTAGAATTGCCGGACCTCAAAGGGCGCGAAGCTATTCTGCGTGTGCATGCCGCGAACATCAAGCTGGGTGAAGATATCGATTTTAATGCGATTGCACGTGCAACCAGCGGTGCTTCTGGTGCCGAGCTGGCTAACATTGTCAACGAAGCAGCTTTACGTGCCGTCAAAATGGGACGCGAATATGTTATTCAAAGTGATCTGGAAGAATCGGTGGAAGTAGTTATCGCCGGTTACCAGCGTAAAGGCGCAGTCATTTCACCAAAAGAAAAGAAAGTCATCGCTTACCATGAAATCGGTCATGCTCTTGTTGCCGCTAAGCAGTCAGAGTCAGCACCGGTACATAAGATAACAATTATCCCGCGTACCTCCGGTGCTCTTGGTTACACGATGCAGGTAGCCGAAGAAGAAACTGTGCTGATGACGAAAGAAGAAGCTTTTAATAAGATTACGACAATTACCGGCGGACGTGCTGCCGAAGAAACAATCTTTGGTACGATTACCAGCGGTGCCGCTAATGATATTGAACAGGCTACGCGTATGGCCAGAGCCATGGTTACACGTCTTGGCATGAGCAAGGAATTTGATATGATGGGACTGGAAACTCTCAATAATCCTTATCTGGGGGCTGATACTTCCTTAACCTGTTCAGCAGAAACATCGGCCAAAATTGACGGCGAGGTTCTCGCTATTATCAAGGCTGCGCATGACAAAGCGCTGCGTATTCTGGAAGAAAATAAGGACAAACTGCATGAGCTCGCAGCATTCCTGCTGGAGAAAGAAACGATTACCGGTGTGGAATTTATGGAAATTTTGACCGGCAAAAAAGAAGAAAAGCAGGAAGAAGTACCTACTGATGCCGGGACTCCGATGATTGACGCTGAACCTACCAGCGAGCCTATCATTTAGCAGGAAGTGAAAGCCTATGAGATTATGGCACAAAGCCTTAATTCCATATTTACCAGCTTTGCAGTTGAGAGGACAGTATCGGGAAGTATTCCTGGTTGCCACCCTCTTACGCAGGCAGGGAACACCGAACCATCTTTTGGTCAATAAGGTGCAGCGATATCCTTTCAATCATTTGGCTGCCTATTTGCGGGCGGTTACAACGGAAATGGAAAAGCGGCAGCTCAAGTATGATAAAATTAAAGTCGCCGACCTTTATAGTTTTTTAGGTGATCCAGAAGCAGTGTCTTTCGAAGATATTTTTAAGGATTGGCATAACGACAGGTATCTTAGGCAGTGTCTGTACAATCTGCAGGAAAAAGCCGATTGCGGCAGGCCGACCAACGAAGAATGGGTACCGATCGAAACAACTTTTAAGACATATTTTTAAACAGCCAGGAGTCTTAAGACTCCTGGCTGTTTGTATTTTGGCATAAGGAATGTATTTTATCTGGCGGACAGATCATCAAAGAGGACATCAGACAGCAACCAGCCGCGCCAGTAGCCTGCAGCAGGTCAAAGTGTTCCGGCAGGATACCACCGATGGCATAAACCGGAATATGCACAGCTTGGCAGATGTTTTGCAAAAAAGAAAGGCCGCGGGCCGGCAGAAGAGCTTTACAGGCCGTAGGGAAAATGTGCCCGGCAATAAGATAACCGGCGCCGAGTTTTTCTGCTTGGACGGCTTCTTCCACGCTATGCACAGAGACACCGATTTGCGGGAAATCAGTAAGCTGCACATGCTGCTCCAGGAATTGGGACAGGGGAAGATGGAGCATTTTTATCCTTAGTTTCCTGGCTATAGACGGATGACCGTGTATGATCAGAGGCACCTTGTGGCGCAAGCAGATTTTTTGACAGACAGCAGCCAAAGCTTCGTATTCAGATGCGGTCAGATCTTTTTCCCGCAGCAATACAGCTTGAGGGTGATTCTGTAAAATCAGACTGAGACGCAGTAAAAAATCTTCCTGACATAAAAGGCGGTTGGTAACACAGATCGTCATACTTGTTTCTCCTTTTAGACACGGATGTAATCGGTGTAAACGGGCTGTAAGCCGTTCGCCAGCAGCATATTATGGATTTCCTGCACGCTGCGCGGATCGGCAATCAGGAACTGCTCATCGCCTTTGGCTTCTTCTTCATGGCCGCCAACGCTTACTTTGACACCGGCTGAAATCTTGGTCGCGCACATACCGACGACGTTATCACGGAAACCAGCTCTTTCGCGGGTAGAAATCGTGATACCGGCAAAAGGCAGCAAAAGACGATAAGCCAGCATTACTTGCAATAGTTGCGGTTCATGCACATCGTTAGGATTTTCCTCAGCATTATTAATAAATGGTCTCAGACGGGGCGGGGAAAAAGATATTTCAGCCTTCGGGTATTTCTTTTGGAGCAGGAAGGCATGGGCACCAGTCGCAAAAGCGTCTTTACGGAAATCAGCAAGGCCGAGCAGGGCACCGAAGGCCACACTGCGCATACCGCCGCACAAAGCTCGTTCCTGGGCATTGAAGCGATAGGGATAGATGCGTTTGTGGCCGCTCAAATGCACTTGTTCATAACGTATGGGGTCATATGTTTCCTGATAGACACAGACATAGTCAGCGCCGCATGCGTGCAGATAGGCATATTCGTCGGTGTTCAGTGGATAGATTTCGATGCCGACAAGTTTGAAATAACGCGAGGCCAAACGGACTGCTTCACCGATATACTCAAGACCTGAACGTGAGCGCGATTCGCCGGTCAGCAGCAGGATATCTTCCAGACCGCTGGCGGCAATCGTTTTCAGCTCGGTCTCAATTTCGGCGAGTGTAAGCTTGGCACGCTTAATCTGGTTATGGCAGTTGAACCCGCAGTAGGAACAGTAATTCTCACAATAATTGGAGATATAGAGAGGAGTGAAGAGTGAAACGGAGTTGCCGAAATGCTTCTGTGTTTCCCGTTGCGCGCAAGCAGCCATCTCTTCTAAGAATGGCAATGCCGCCGGCGAAAGAAGCGCTGCAAAATCAGATAAGCTGCGAGTATTTTTGTTTAAGGCACTTACGACATCCTGGGTTGTGTATTTTGCCGGTTCATAATTAGTTCGGAGTTCCAGGACTTTATTCATGATATCGGAAGCTGTTGTTTCCATATCAGGCAGATACTGCATAGGGTCAGTCTTAGTGATAGTCATAGTAGAATCCTTTCTGAAAAATAATGTTCATACTTATTTTTCCAAGAAGCCGGTCAAAGGACTAGAAGCTTCGGCCTTTTGGGTGAGCACTCTGCCAAGGCCGGCCAGGTAAGCCGCGCGTCCAGCTTCAATCGCCGCTTTGAAAGCTTGGGCCATGAGCGGAATATTGCTGGCAGTAGCTACCGCCGTATTGGCCATGATGGCCGCAACGCCCATTTCCATGGCTTCACAGGCTTCGGAAGGACGCCCGATACCGGCATCTACAATTACCGGCAGGTCAATTTCATCTACCAGTATCTGGATAAAGTCGCGGGTCAACAAACCGCGGTTGCTGCCGATAGGCGCGGCAAGAGGCATGACTGCGGCAGCACCAGCATTACAGAGGGCGCGGGCGGCGTTAAGGTCGGGGAACATGTACGGCAAAACGGTAAAACCGTCCTTGGCCAGCATCTCCGTAGCTTTGACCGTTTCATAATTATCTGGCAGCAGGTATTTGCTGTCGGGTATCACTTCAATCTTGATAAAAGAGCCGCAGCCCAGTTCCCTTGACAGTTTAGCAATGCGCACAGCCTCCTCGGCAGTTCTGGCACCAGAAGTATTGGGAAGCAGGGTAATGTTTTTGGGTATATAATCAAGGATATTTTCTGTACTTTCCGTAGTGGCTCTGCGTAACGCTAGTGTAACTATTTCGGCATCGGCATTTTCGATTGCTGCCTTGATAAGTGCGAGAGAAAATTTGCCGGAGCCGAGGATAAAGCGGGAATGGAATTCATGACCTCCCAGAAAAAACGAGTCTTTCTTGTTCTTCATAATGTTACCTCCGATTTATACTTCTTCTATACCTAGAATGATTCTAAGGATCATGTTGGCCTGATGTCCGGCGCAAATTTGCACCCGCGGGGCGAACAGGTCCTTTTCCGAGCTGATTTCGCTGGTTTCATCGCCGCAAACATAAAAATTCTTCATCTTACGGCTGGTTTTGATCAAATTGCTGCTGGCATAACCTGCCAGACCAGAGGCGCAGACAATCTTCGTCTCCGGCCTAGCCGTCAAAAGGCTGTTAACGAGCATAGCCTTTGCTTCGGGTTGGTCGAAAGCTTCGCAGATAATATCGACGCCATCAGTAAGCGGCAAGGCATTATCGGCAGTGACACGTATGTGATGTGCATCAATAGTCAAGTTGGGATTAATAGTCAGCAGCTGTTCGGTTAAAGCCTTGGTCTTTGGCTGTCCAAGCTGAGGGGGATAATAACTTTGGCGCGTCAAATTGCGTTCTTCTACCACGTCAAAATCGATGAGGCGCAAATAGCCAACGCCCATCCGCGTTAGCATTACTGCTGCGTTAGAACCGATGCCGCCGAGTCCGAAGATAGCAATACGGGCATTTCTGATTTTTTCTTTCACATTTATATGCTGGTTCATCAGCCACCTCCTACAAAGGATACAACTTCCAATTTGTCAGAATCAGTTACTGCTATTTCGGTATAAGAAGAACGGGTCACAATTATGCCATTTTGCTCAACAGCAACCCTGGCGGGATTGAAGCCGTGTTCTTCCAAAAAAGTTAAAAGAGGTTTTGTTGAAGCAAGCTTTAGCTGCGTACCATTCAAACGCATTTTTTCACCTTCTTTCCATAAAAAAAGAACGCAAATAAGCTACACCCAAGGTGGTGTACCCCATTGCGTTCTTAAATTGAAATAAATATAGCATGCCTGCTTATTCTTGTCAACCGGTAGCAATGGAGACAGTTCTTTTGAGATTGTCATCCTGAGCGAAGCCGAAGGATCTGTGGGTTGCAATAGTATAAGATTCCTCCACTACGGTCGGAATGACACATTGTTTTCCCTCTATCCGTCAGCTTCGCTGACACCTTCCTCGTCAGAGGAAGGCTTAAGTTGGCTCATGCGTCGTCAGAGGAAGGCTTAGGCTCCTCCAGATGGGGGAGCTGTTACGCAGCGACTGAAGGAGGGAAGATGTAAACAGTAAGGTAATGGGACGTCAAAAGTCCACTAGGGAAAATTTTGTCGTGCGGTTGAAAGGATTATTGCTGCCTTTGTAGAATACACGAATTATAGTTTAATTTTTATATCTTACTCAGCTTTGATTAGTCATACTAACTGCATTCAATATTAAGATTTGAAAGTGAGTTGAAGCCTATATCAAGATACGGAGAACTTTACTTATTACTTGGCCGCTAGCGGCAGCCTTGGGCAAGGATGCCGGAGAGCCACAAGCTAATAAGTATTTTTTTATGCTCATTTTGAGGAAAAAGACAAAGGAGGGAGCCCGAAGCAGGAACGGGCGCAGATGCATGGTTTATAACTATTATCCCGGTTGTACTTTGAGCACAAAGGCCAAACAACTCGACCTTTATGCGAAAAAAGCGGCGGAAGCTTTAGGCTTTGAACTCGCCGAACTCAAGGAATGGCAGTGCTGCGGTGCGGTTTATCCGTTGGCGCAGGACGAAATCGGTACACGGCTGTCATCGGTGCGCAGTCTGGCAGCAGCGGCGGCAATTGACGGCAAGCTGGTCACTTTGTGCTCAGCCTGTCATCACGTATTGAAAAGGGTAAACAGCGACATGGCGGAAAACAAGGAAATCAATGCCAAGGTCAACGCCTATCTGGAGCTGGACAAGCCTTATCAGGGTGAAACGCAGGTGCTGCATTATCTGGAGGTACTGCGTGACGAAATTGGTTTTGAGGAATTGGCGAAAAAAGTTGTGAAGCCTCTGACAGGACGCAAGATTGGTGCCTACTATGGCTGTCTGTTATTACGGCCTGCCGATGTTTTACAGTTTGATGATCCGGAGAATCCTTCTATTTTGGAAGACTTTATCAAGGCACTGGGTGCGGAACCGGTCGTTTATGATTACCGCAACGAATGCTGCGGTGGTTATATCGCTTTAAAGGACAAGAGCTCAGCACAGAATATGGTCAGCAAGATTATGGCCTCTGCCGCTAACAAAGGTGTGGAAGCCTTGATTACAGCCTGCCCGTTGTGCAATTATAATCTGCAGGTCAATGCAGCGGCTGCGCAGCAACTGCCGATTTTTTACTTTACCGAACTGCTGGCAGAAGCCCTCGGCGTAAAGGAAGAGGTGTGAATATGCATTTGACGGAGAAAGAAGAAGCAGCAGAAATTCTGCGTATCAGCGGCGTTAAGGCAGAGAACTGCATGCAGTGCGGCAAATGTTCGGCAGCCTGTCCGGCAGGCAGCAAAATGGACATCCTGCCACACCGTTTTGTCTGGGAGCTGATGAATGGCAGAGTGAATGCCTTGGCCGCAAGCAATACGCTTTGGCAATGCCTTTCGTGTTTCACCTGTTCTGCCCGCTGTCCGCGCGGCGTCGATCCGGCCAAGCTGATTGAGGCTGTGCGCCTGAGCGTTATTCGCAAACAAGGTGAAAACAGGCTGAACGTCGATGAACTGCCGGCTGAAATAGATGAAATGATGCCGCAGCAGGCGCTGGTAAGCGCACTGCGCAAATATAACAAGTAAGGAATCTCTGGAAGGTTCTGGGAGGGATAAGATTGCAGAAGATAGGTGTTTTTGTCTGTTGGTGCGGCAGCAATATTGCCGCGACGGTGGACGTTGCCCGTGTTGCTGAAAGCGTGAAGAGCATTCCCGGCGTCGCTTTTGCGGCTGATTACCGTTATATGTGTTCCGAAGGCGGTCAGGAACTGATGCAGAAGGCCATCAAGGATTACGGCTTGAGCCGCGTGGTCGTCTGTTCCTGTTCGCCGCGCATGCATGAAGCGACTTTCAGGAAGGCTGCCCAGGCAGCGGGATTAAATCCATATCTGGTGGAAATTGCCAATATCCGTGAACATTGTTCCTGGGTACACAAAGATAAGGAAGTTGCGACAGCTAAGGCTATTGCCCTGGCGAAAGCCGCGATTGCGAAAGTTAAACTCAATACACCGCTGGTATCCGGTGAGAGCGCAGTAGTGAAAAGAGCACTCGTCATTGGCGGCGGCATTGCCGGTCTGCAGACTGCTCTTGATATAGCTGAAGCCGGCTACAAAGTAGATATCGTAGAAAAAACACCGAGTATCGGCGGCAAAATGTCACAGCTCGATAAGACGTTTCCGACGCTCGATTGCTCAGCCTGTATCCTGACGCCGAAAATGGTGGAAGCGGCCACGCACGAAAATATTACCATCTATACATACAGTGAAATCGAAAAAGTCAGCGGCTATGTCGGTCAATTCGAAGCTGTCATCCGCAAGAAAGCACGCAGTGTCTCGGTGGACCGCTGCAGCGGCTGCGGTATCTGCAGTGAGAAATGCCCGTCCAAAAAAGCCAAGAGCGAGTTTGACCAAGGTTTGAGGAACCGCAGCGCGATTTATATTCCTTTTGCCCAGGCGATTCCGAATGTGCCTGTCATCGACCGTGAAAATTGTTTGAAATTCCAGACCGGCAAATGCGGTATTTGTGCGAAAGTCTGCCCCGCAGGCGCTATTGAATATGAGCAGGAAGATGAACTAGTCACTCAGAAATACGGTGCAATCGTGCTGGCGACAGGTTTTGAACCGATAGATATGGCGAAGTTCGGCGAATTCAATTATGAATATTGCCCGGACGTCATTACTTCGCTGGAGTTTGAGCGTCTGACCAATGCCGCCGGACCGACCCAAGGCCATCTCGTCAGACTTTCCGACGGCAGAAAGCCGAAATCAATCGTCTTCGTTTCCTGTGTCGGTTCCCGTGACACTACGGAGCGCGGCAAAACATACTGCTCGAAGATTTGCTGCATGTATAACGCCAAGCATGCGATGCTGGTGAAAGAAAAATATCCGGACATCGACGTACAGGTATTCTATATTGATGTGCGCACGCCCGGTAAGAGCTTCGATGAATTCTACCGTCGTGCCGTCGAGGAATACGGCGTGCAGTATACCAAGGGTATGGTCGGTAAGATCACCGAAGAAGGAGATCATCTGCTGGTGCATGCTTCCGACGTGGCAAGCGGCGCACAAATCAGCGTGCCTGCTGACATGGTGGTGCTCGCGACTGCGATCAAGCCGGCGGCGGATGCCAGGAAACTGGCGACTATGCTGACTGCCAGCATTGATACCAACGACTTCTTCACAGAGGCACATCCGAAACTGCGGCCGGTCGAAAGTCCGACGGCAGGCATTTTCCTGTCCGGTGTCTGCCAGGGTCCGAAGGATATCCCGGAAACCGTTGCCCAGGCAGGAGCGGCGGCGGTCAAGGTTTTGGGCCTCTTATCCAAAGATAAACTGCTGACCAATCCATGCGTGGCGACCTGCAACGAACAGATTTGCAGCGGCTGCCTTGCCTGCGAAAAGGTCTGCCCCTACGGCGCGATCAGCGCTGAATACAAGCTGGTCAATGTCAAAGGCCTGAAGGAAAGACGGCTGATAGCCCAGGTCAACGAAGCGCTCTGCCAAGGCTGCGGCGCTTGTACTGTGGCATGTCCCTCCGGCGCGATGGACCTTAAAGGGTTCAGCAACAAACAAATTATGGCGGAGGTGGACGCAATATGTTAGCAGCCCAAAATACGCCTGACAAAGAATTCGAGCCGTTGATAGTAGCCTTCTGCTGCAACTGGTGCAGTTACGCCGGCGCGGATTTAGCCGGTACCGCCAGAAGAAGTTATCCGGCTAACGTAAAAATAATCAAGGTGCCCTGTTCCTGCAGGGTCAACCCGACCTTTATCCTCAGAGCTTTCCTCAGGGGTGCCGACGGCGTCATTATTGCCGGCTGTCATCCTGGCGATTGCCATTATACGAGCGGCAACTACTTTGCGCGTCGCCGTATGACGCTCTTGATGAGCATGCTGAGTTTCCTCGGTGTTGACAAGGCGCGGCTGCGGGTCGAATGGGTCTCGGCCGCCGAAGGCAACAAATTTGCCGAAGTCATGACCAGCTTTGCAGAGACGATCAAATCTCTGGGAGAAAACGTAAAGTTGAGGGATCTGAGATGCAAAAAATAGAGCAGCTGATCAAGGAAAAAGCAAGAGATCTACTCGCAGCAGAGCAGGTTGCCAGCGTTATCGCCTGGCAGAAGGGCGAGATGTTTTATGATAATGCACCGGCCTATTTCGGTAGCCCGGAAGAACTGGACGCACTCGTCTACAACGCTTTCTGCGCCGCTAATCTCAGCAAATACCTGATAGCCAATACGAAAAAAGATGAAAAAACCGCGGTTTTCTTGAAACCATGCGATACCTACAGCCTGAACCAGCTTATCAAGGACAGGCGCGTCCAACGTGAGCAGGTGCTGGTTATCGGCATTCCCTGCGCAGGTATGGTGGACATTAATAAAGTCAAGGCACAGGGGCTGAAAGGTATCATCGCCATTACGGAAGACGGTGATAATCTTACCGTGCAAACAGCTTACGGCACTAAACAAGTCGCGCGGGCAGAGGTCCTGCTCAATAAATGCCTGTCTTGTAAAGGCAGCGCCTATGCAATCAGCGATGAAACGCTCGGCGAACCAGTGGCAGTAAAGCATGCTCCCTATGATCGATTTGCCGAAGTAGGGAAATTAGAGAGTCTTTCCCCGCAGGAACGTTTCGCTTTCTGGCAGGAAGAACTGTCCAAATGCATCAGATGCAACGCCTGCCGTGATATCTGTCCGGCCTGCAGCTGCGAACAGTGCATTTTCGATAATCCGGATTCGCCGCTGGCGGGCAAAGCCAATAACAACAGTGCGGAAGAGCAGCTCTTCCATATCATTCGCGCATACCATGTGGCAGGACGCTGCACGGACTGCGGCGAGTGCAGCCGCGTCTGTCCGCAGGGCATACGCCTTGACCTTTTGAACAGGAAGTTCATCAAAGATATTAACGAATTTTACGGTGATTACCAAGCCGGTGCCGATGCTGATACGAATGCACCGCTTTTGTCATTCGACGTTGAGGACGTCGAGCCCGGCGCCGCGACGAAAGGGAGGGAGTAAAATGCTGAAAATAGCAAAGAAGCGTTGGCCCGAACTTTTCGGCAGGTTGTCAGCCGTCGGTAAATTATATGCACCGGTGCGCGAAGATAATAAGACGGATTTTGCACTTTGGCAGGAAGGAACCGCAGTCGATATCAAAACGTCGATTACTGCCAAGTCACTGAAAAATATCTTTTTCCCGCAAATAGAAAATCTGCTGGCCTTCGAACGCCAAGGCCAAAAACTCAGCTTAGAGCAGAAACAGCTGCCGGCAGAGAAGACAATTGCTTTCGGTGTCAGAGCGTGTGACATTGCCAGTTTTAACCTGCTGGACAAAGTATTCCTGAAGGAACCGGTCGATCATTTTTATCAGGCGAGACGGGAGAACTGCACGCTGATCGGTCTGGCCTGCAGTGAACCGGAGGAAACCTGCTTCTGCCGCACCTTCGGTATTGAGCCGGCGTCACCGGCGGCGGATGTTGCTGCCTGGCTGGTAGGCGACGACCTTTTCTGGCAGCCGAAGACTACGAAAGGCGAGGAACTCACCGCTGCAATCAAGGATTTATTTACGGAAGCTCCTGACGGTGCGGCAGTAATTGCCGAACAGCAGGCACAAGTGCAGGCTCTGCTCGATAAGCTGCCTTTAGCCGGTTTTGCTTTGTCAGATGAAGAATGCAGTAAGCAGGCAGAGATCTTTGAATCGGAAGTTTGGGGAGAGCTCAGCAAGACCTGTCTTGGCTGCGGCACTTGTACCTATGTCTGCCCGACTTGTCACTGCTATGACATCAGGGACTACGAAGTGAATGACAAAGTAGAACGCTATCGCTGCTGGGATTCCTGCATGTTCAGCGATTTCACCAATATGGCGGGCGGCAACCCCAGAACGACGCGTCTGGCACGCTTCAGACAAAGATATATGCATAAGCTTGTTTATTTCCCGGAAAATAATGAAGGCGCTTATGCCTGCGTAGGCTGCGGACGCTGCTTGCAGAAATGCCCTGTCAGCCTCAATATAGTGAAAGTAGCCAAAGCATTGGGGGTGACGAAAAATGTGTGATTGCCACAGCAAAGATACTCTGATCCCGCAGATTGCCGTAATTACCGCCATCAGGCAGGACACAGGCGACGTCAAGACTTTCCGCGTGGAGAAACCGGACGGCGGACGCTGCTTCGATTACCTGCCCGGTCAGTGCGCGATTATTTCCATACCAGGCTGCGGTGAAGCGATTTTTTCCATTACTTCTTCGCCGACCAATAAAGATTATATGGAATTCAGCATCAAACGGTGCGGCCAATTGACAGATTATCTACACGAAGTCGAAGCAGGCCAGGAGATAGCTATCAGAGGACCATATGGCAACAACTTCCCGGTCGAGACTGCTCTCAAACAGCAGAACCTGCTGTTTATTGCCGGTGGCATCGGTCTTGCCCCTTTGCATTCCGTAATAGATTATGCGCTCGCCAACAGAAGCAATTACGGCAAGATAGACGTGGTTTACGGCGCACGCAGCAAGGGAGACTTCGTTGATTACGAAGAGCTGACGACTGCCTGGCCCGCGTCAGTCGATACGCATGTACACCTGACGATTGACCGCACAGAGGAAGACTGGTCAGGCAATGTCGGCTTCGTGCCTCAATACCTGAAGGATCTGGGCTTCAGCACGGACAAGACCGTTCTCGTCTGCGGGCCGCCGATCATGATCAAACTGACGCTTGCGGCTCTTCAAGAGATGGGCTTTAGCAAAGAGCAGGTTTACACTACGCTCGAAATGAAGATGAAGTGCGGCATCGGCAAATGCGGACGCTGCAATATCGGCAGCAAATATGTCTGCAAGGACGGACCGGTTTTCCGGTGTGACGAGCTCGACGAATTGCCGGATGAGTATTGAGACTGAAGGAGGCTGAAAAAATGCAAGAAGAAATGGTAGAGGTCTTTCTCTTAGGCAAGAAATATACCGTGCCGTCAGAATTGACCATCATGGACGCTATGGAATACGCCGGCTACAAACTGGTGCGCGGCTGCGGCTGCCGCAGCGGTTTCTGCGGCGGTTGTGCCGTTGTTTATAGAATGAAGGGCAGCCACGAACTTAAGGTGTGTTTGTCCTGCCAGACGAAGATCGAAGCCGGCATGTGCGTAGGCAAGATCGAGTCTTATCCAATCAACAAAAAGACTTTCGATATCGAAGAAATCAAACCGACCGAGAATATCATGGGCCAGCTTTATCCAGAGATTTACAGCTGCATCGGCTGCAACGCCTGCACTAAAGGCTGCCCGCAGGGACTCAACGTCATGCAGTATATTGCCTATGCCCAGCGCGGCGATTACGAAAAATGCGCCCACGCTTCCTTTGACTGCGTAGGCTGCAATATCTGCGCTTCCAGATGTCCGGCGCAAATCAGTCATTCAGCAGTAGGGCTTCTGGCACGCCGCTTGACCGGCAAGTATCTCGCGCCGCAGAGCGAACACCTCAATAAACGCGTCAGTGAAATAGAAAAAGGCGACTGCGAAAAAATGCTGGAGCAGTTGATGCAGAAACCGCTGGCAGAAATGAAGGAACTCTACAACAACCGCGAGATCGAAAAGTGAGGGAGGGCGAACAATGCTGACAGCAGAAATGTTAAAATCCATGGCGAATGTTGAAAAGACAAGAAGCGCCAGAATGAACGTGACTCCCGCACGGATGAGCGCGGAAGAAAAAGATACCCTTTTGCAGGAGTACCATCCGGATTACCGCCAAAGCGGTTTTACCGTTCTTTCCGTTGGGCCGAACAAAGGCAGCAAGGTACCGACAGAACTAGCCGAACTATTGCAGGCCAACAGCCGTATCAAGAGCGATGAAATAGACCTGGACCGCATCGACTATGATGTGGACGTCCTGATCATCGGCGGCGGCGGCGCAGGAACTTCGGCAGCAATTGAAGCCGATAAAGCCGGCGCGAAAGTACTCTTAGTGACGAAGCTGAAAATGGGCGAGGCCAATACGATGATGGCAGAAGGCGGTATTCAGGCAGCCGATAAGGAAAATGATTCCCCAGCCATTCATTATCTCGATGCTTTGGGCGGCGGCCATTATTCCAATAAGCCGGAGCTGTTGAAACGTCTTGTGCACGACGGACCACTGGCCATCAAATGGCTGAACGACCTCGGCGTGATGTTCGATAAAGATGAAAAAGGCGTCATGGTCACGACTCACGGCGGCGGCACTTCACGTAAACGCATGCATGCGGCAGCCGATTATACCGGGGCCGAAATTATGCGCGTATTGCGTGACGAAGCAGTGAACCGCGGTATTACCACAATCGACTATGCACCGGCCATAGAACTGATTCTCGACGAAACAGGCAAGGCCGCAGGTGCCGTGCTGATGAATTATGACACCGGCGAATATTTGGTTGCCAAGGCAAAAACAGTTATTATTGCCACCGGCGGTGCCGGGCGACTGCATTATCAAGGTTTCCCGACTTCCAACCACTACGGCGCGACTGCCGACGGGCTTGTCCTCGGCTACCGCGTAGGTGCTGAGCTTATCTATGCCGACGCCATTCAGTACCACCCGACAGGCGTTGCCTATCCGGCACAGATTTTTGGCGCACTGGTAACGGAAAAAGTCCGTTCCCTCGGTGCCATGCTGATCAACTCCGAAGGCGAAGCCTTCATGCATCCCTTGGAGACCCGCGACGTGGCCGCGGCTTCCATTATCCGCGAATGCACGACAAGAGACAAAGGCGTATCGGCTCTCGGCGGCAGTGCCGTCTGGCTCGATACTCCGATGATCGAGATGATTCACGGCGCAGGTACGATTGAGAAGAGACTGCCAGGCATGCTGCGCATGTATGCGAAGTTTGGCATCGACCTGCGCAAAGAACCGATCCTCGTCTATCCGACACTGCATTACCAGAACGGCGGCATCCTGATCAATGAACAGGCCGGTACGAAGATAGAGAACCTGTTTGTCGCAGGCGAAGCAGTCGGCGGCATCCACGGCAAGAACCGTCTGATGGGCAACTCACTACTGGACATCATCGTCTTCGGCAGGATTGCCGGTAAGAGCGCTGCGAAGAAAAGCCAAGAAACACACCTCGGTAAGCTGACACTCAACCATATCGATAGGTTCGAGGCAGAGCTTGCCGCAGCAGGCATCCAGACCGACAAAGTGTCACCGCTATTACTGCCAACCTATACGCACGGACGCGAGATGCGATAAAAAGCAAAATAAAAGACCTGCACAAATTTGTGTGCAGGTCTTTGTCATATATAGTCATCAGGTTCCCAGGAAATTAGTTATTTCGGTATCAACTTCTTTGGAAGGACCATCGCCTTCCAGTCTCGCACGTACGCCATTAATGACGATGACGGCTTGATCAGCAGTCAGATCGTGCGGCAGCAA
>JBFWIF010000004.1:0-45130 GCA_050256135.1 Acidaminococcaceae bacterium
TCCGATCTACCGAATCAGTCCAGCCCCCTGTCAGATGCTCAGTATGATGCGTAGCTTCCCCGTGTCTCACCAAAAGAATCATCGTCACTACCCCCGCAACATCCCTTTAGAAGTTTTCTTTTTCCGCTTTGCGCATTAACTCCAACTGTCCTTCAAGCAAGGTTCTCATGTGGTTGCGATGCGTATTAGCCTGTTTAACTTGTTCTTGGTAAACCACTTCAGCAGTTCTGACTTTTTTCTCAGCATCGGCAATCATCTGGCTACATTTATTTTCTGTTTCGGCAGTAATTTTCTTGCAGTAATTCTCCGTATCCGTCGTCATTTTTCTGCAATTATTTTCAGTCTCGGTTAAAAGCTTTTGGCGCTCAATTTCGCTTTCCTTCGTCAGAAGCTCCACTTGTTTTTTACCGCTTTGTTTTACTTCTTCCGCTGTTTCCTGGGCTATTGCGAGCGTATTATGCATGGTTGCTTCCATTTGCTCAAAATATTCAAGCTTCGTGCTAGCTCTTTCCAATGCTTCTTTGAGCTCTATATTATCCTGATACAACCTTTCAAAATCCTTAACAACCTGAGCGAAAAATTCATCAACTTCCTTGCTGTTATAACCGCGGAATTCTTTTTCAAATTTCTTTCCGTGTAAATCTAAGGGTGTTAACATTTTATTCCTCCCAGTCTCAAATTAAATATAACGTTTCAAAATAACACTAATTCGACCTTTTTTGGTCGTGCCGCGGATTTCAGCAACTTCAACACGTCCACGACTCCGAAAAGAGATTATATCTCCTTGATTGACTGGTTGTGCTGCATTTTTTGCTTCTTTCCAATTTACCTTCACATTCTGGCTTTTTATCTCATCAGCCATGCGTGAACGCGAAACCCCATAGCCTGCTGCAGCAACTGCATCAAGCCTCAAAGCCGCCACAGTAGCACTGATGAGCTTGATTTGTTCTTCCTTTTGCTGCAAAAACGCCTGATCAATTATTTTTAAGGAAACCGGCGCCGCACCAATCTGTGTCAAATTAGAAGTAATATAAGTCTCAAACGCTTTATCTGCTACAAACTGTGCCCCTTCAGGAATAAAAATTATGTCGCCAAGTATTTCACGTTTGCAGCCAAGTCCCATAAAAGCACCCAAAATATCTCTATGAGATAACGTATAATAACGTTTATCCCATTCCACTTGAAAGCATTCTATGGCAAAATCAGGTTTACCGAAAAAATCCTCAGAAACAAAGGCGGCTTTTGCTCTCTCAGAATTTAAAAAACCGCCGTTAACTTCAACTTTTATATTGCCAACATTAGCCGCAACAATTTCTGCCACACTTAACCCATGGGGGTCAAGAAAATCACTGACTTTGAATTTTCTTGTTTTTTGGACATTTTCAGCTAGGTCAAGCAATTTTGCTGCTAATTCTTCGTCGCCACTGGAACGAAAAAACCTCAATATTTTATCTCTATCTGCCATTTTTATTTTCCTTTTAATTTTTCACTGCGCGCTAAAACAGCCATGACAGCATCGTACATAGCTCCCCGTACACAATGAGTTTCTAACGCGTGAATACCTGCAATAGTAGTGCCCCCGGGAGATGTTACCTGGTCACGCAACTGTGCTGGGTGCAACCCTGTTTCTACAGCCATCTTACCAGCACCGGCAAAAGTCTGTGCCGCTAATTTGATAGCCAGATTACGTGGTAATCCAGCGTTGACACCGGCATCAGCCAAGGCATCAATCAGCATAAATACATAGCCAGGTCCGCAGCCCGAAACGGCAGTAATCGCTTCCATAGCACTTTCCTGCACTTCGACCACCTCGCCGCAGGAACCAAAAATAGCCTTCGCTTTTTCTATCATTTCCTGAACCGCATTTTCATCAGGTGCTATCGCTGTCATACCTGCACCAACTGCAAGTGGAGTGTTCGGCATTACTCTTATAATTGCCCTATCTGGTATTAAAGAATGTAATTTTTCAAGATCGACTGACCCCATTATAGATATAACCGCTGCCTCTTTTACTATTGACTGAGCAACCGTGCTAGTAATGGCTTTATCTGCCATCTGCGGTTTGACAGCTAAAATTACTGTCATAGCGTTATTTACTGCTTTCATATTTTCTTGAGTAACATTTACACCATATTGCTTTTGCAAATACTCCAAACGCTGCTCGGAAGGATCACTAACCGTTATCTCTTCCTTTTCAGCAAGCTGTGCATGCAAAATACCTTTAATAATAGCTTCGCCCATGGCACCGCCGCCAACAAAGGCAATTTTTCCTATTTTTCCCAAGGTGCTTCACCCTTTTCATCATATACTGTTCTTCCAGCGTCTATATCGACATTTTGTGGTGCGCAAACTAAAATGTTGCGCCCTATTTTTTTCATGCTGCCATTCAGCGCATAAATAGTACCACTGATAAAATCGGTCATACGTTTCATTACTTCTCCATCTGTAGTTTCAAAATTAACAACCACCGGCTGATTATTACGCAAATGGTCGGCTACTTTCTGAGAATCATCGAAACCGGTAGGTTCAAGTACTATTACTTTAACCTGTTTTTGTGCTAATGGCAGAGATATCAACTTACCATCTTCGCCAGCCTGTTTTTTACTAAAAAACTGTTGCTTCTCTTCCTTTGGTGTTTCGGCACTGCGCGAAAAATTACGTCTTGGATTGAGCAAAGTTTCTTCCTGCTCAACAACTTCTTCCTCAACTTCTTTATAAAGCCCTAGAGTATCGCATATCTTTTCAACTATCTTCATTTTGCCATCATGCCCCCCTTGAATTCTATCTGCCATAATCTCTCTCGCCAAAAAGTGCTGTACCAATTCTTACAGAATTAGCTCCCTCCTCAACAGCAATCCAATAATCATGTGTCATTCCCATCGAAAGAATATCAACATGCATATCACCAAGATATTCTCTCAATTCACAAAATTTCTCATACCCTTTTCTAAAAACAAGTCTAGTTTCTTCAACATCTTCACATTTCTGAGCAATTACCATTATTCCTCTTACTGACACATTTTTAAATTCCCTAATTTTTGGAACAATAGCCTCATATGACTCTTTGTCAAAGCCACTTTTTTGCTCTTCTCCCGCTATATTAAGTTGCAAAAGAATCTCCTGCACCTTACCCTGCTGCTGGGCAGTTTTGTTAATTGCATCAAGAATTTTTTCACTATCAACAGACTCAATAATATCGAAAATTTCTACTGCCTGCTTAACTTTATTAGTCTGCAAATGACCTAATAAATGCCATTTTGGGCCATTTGGAACGACAGCCTTTTTCTGCTTAGCTTCCTGGACTCGATTTTCGCCAATATCGCTAATACCAAGAGCCATGGAGGCAAGAATCACATCTGCAGGATGATTCTTAGTCACTGCGACCAAAGTCACCTTTTCTCCTGTTTTCTTTGTCTCCTTGCGCATTGCTAAAGCGTTATTGATTCTGGTTTGTACTATTTCTAAATTTTCACTGAACATAGCAATGCCTCCTAGCTGTTAATTATTCGCTGTTTATCACTGTTTTCCTCTATTATTTAAGTTAAATATACACTATTTACTGCAAATAACTGCCGCTAAACGTCCTGTTTTCCCTCTTTCTGCTCTATAAGAGAAAAAAAGCTCCTTATTATCGGCCGTACAAATATTAGCGCACGTTATATTTTCTGCTTTCAAGCCTTCCTGCAGAAGCTGTACTTCATTCATTTTCCATAAATTCAGTTGCCAGTGCCCTGGGCTGACAGGTGAGAAACAAGCATCAAATTCTTTTGCCTGTTCGTAAACTGCTTCATCTACTTCATAACAACAAGGACCGATGGACGGTCCAATTGCTGCCAGCAGATTTTCAGGAACACACCCAAACTCCTCTACCATTCTTCTCACAGTTTTCGCGCCAATACCCGCAACGCTGCCACGCCAGCCAGCATGTGCTACACCCACCGCTCCTGTTATGGGATCCGCAAAAATAACTGGCACGCAATCAGCAAAAAAAAGCATCAGCGGAACAGCTTTTTCCCTAGTAATAAGGGCGTCAGTGCCTGCTATGGTATCAGAAAAATCAAAAGCTCCACTGCCAATTTTTCTCGTTGTAACCACTGCTGTATTACTGCCGTGAATTTGTTCACAAGTGGTTATTCGCTTTGCATCTATAGACAATGCATCTGCCACAGTTTTCCTATTCTGTACAACCTTCTGCTGTGCGTCCCCCACGTGCAGAGCCATATTAAGACCGCCGACAGACAAATCGCTATTGCCATGCAATCGGCAGGTAAACCCATGCGTAAAGCCCAGTTTTTCAAGCATCGGAAAAAAGCCATACCAGATGCCATTACTTTCTCTTAATAAAAATTCAGCCATCTTTTTCCCCCTTGCAAACACCACAGCGTTTGCAATTCTCAAAGCACGGAATAGTAAATACAAGATTCTTTGCTTTTTCCCATTCTGCAGCAAGATAACCTTCATCAAGTCCCATGTCAAGATGCGACCACGGTAAAGCTGCTTTCATATCCAGAGTGCGCCCTGCATATTGTTCTGGATCGATGCCGGCCGCCTGTAAGGCCTGCTTAAAGTTACCGTCATATTTAGTCGCTGCTTCATAAAGAATATTACCAATATTACGGTCGCCTCTAGCCAGAACAGCCTGTAAAACCGTTTCTTTCAAAGATTCCGTGTGAATAATCACGTGTTTTTCCTTACGAAAAGCTTCTGTTATTTTATTGAATCTCTTTTTTAAAAGTTTAACCGCTGCCAATGGCGACCATTGGAATGGCGTGAAAGGTTTCGGCACAAAGGCATTAATGCTTATAACAAGGTCCCCCTTATTGCCTATTTCATCCATTTTGGCACGCACCCTTGTCACCATAGCAATCATTTCATCTATGTCACTATCCTCTTCTGTCGGCAGACCAATCATATAATATAGCTTAATATTTTTCATGCCGGCTGCCGTAGCCAATTCTACTGCTTTATATATATCATCTTCACTTATTCCTTTGTTAATTACCTTACGCATACGTTCACTGCCAGCCTCGGGAGCTACAGTCATCGTTTTCTGTCCGCTGCTAGCCAAAGCTCCTGCCAGTTCGATATCCAGACTGTCTGCCCGCAACGATGCCACCGTAAACGGTATTCCGCTATCAACAAGAAACTTCGTTAATTCCTTAATCTGAGGATAATCTGAAACAGCCGCTCCCATCAAACCAACTTTCTTTGTTCTTGCCGGTCTTTTCTTAATAGCCTCAATTATTTTATCCAAATCTCTTGCTCTTGGTCTCCGGAAACAATAACCAGCCATACAAAAGCGGCAATGCCGCCCGCAACCGCGTGCAACTTCGATTATATACATATCTTCGAATTCTGTATCTGAAGACAGGATAGCAGAATTACCTGAATAACTATCTAACTTGCGCACCCATTGTCTTTTTATTATTGCAGGTACGCCGGCGGCCTTTTCCATCGTAATAAAACTGCCTTCATCATCATAAACAGGTGTGTAAAACCTGGGAACATAGACACCCGGCAAATTAGCTAAGCTAAGTAAAATTTCTTCTCTTGAAGCACCTTCATTCTTAGCCCGGTAAACAGCATCAAGAATAGCATTTACCGTTTGTTCCCCCTCGCCAATGACAAAGGCGTCAGCAAAGGTTGCAAGCGGTTCTGGATTAAAAGTCGCACAAGGTCCTCCGATAATAACCAAGGGTTCTTTTTCCTTTCTTTCCGAGGCCAATAGTCCTACTTTGCCCATCTTCAACATAGTCAATAGGTTGAGGTAGTCCATTTCAAAAGACATCATTACTGCAATAATTTCAAAATCCGCCAACGGCCTCTGTGTTTCCATACTCAGCAGAGGGGTCTTGGTTTTTATGTAATCGCCCTGTGTCTTCTTATCAGGCAGGAAAAAGCGTTCGCAAGCTGTATCACCTCTGCTGTTTATCTCTTTATAAAGAATCTGCAGACCTAAATTGGACATACCTATATTATAAGAATTAGGATAAATAAACGCTAATGGGCGTCGTGCCCCCGGAGCAAAACTCTGTGTTCCTTGTTCTTTATCTAAAACTTGTTTGATTTTATTTTTTATTTCCCAGCTCACAATAAACCTCCAAAAGTATTACATACCTTTACTATTATATCTGAAAACCACTCACACTTAAACAAACTAGAGTCAGTTATTTTTCAGGGCTCTTTCAAATAAATCAACCACAGTCGCCAAGACTTTCAGTCTGGCATAATATTTGGAATTAGCCTCAACAATTGTCCAAGGTGCGTAATCAGTGCTTGTCCTGTAAAGCATCTCATTTACGGCATTTTCATACTGCTCCCACTTTGCACGGTTTCGCCAATCTTCTTCCGTTATCTTCCACTCTTTTTCAGGATTATTTTTTCTTTCCTCGAATCTTTGATATTGGACATCCTTATCAATTTGCAGCCAAAATTTCGCAAGCAAAATACCATGTCTTACCCATTGTTCCTCCGTCTCATTGATTTCCTGATAAGCCCGCTGCCATTCATCTGCAGCAGCAAAACCTTCCACCCTTTCGACAAGGACACGTCCATACCAAGAACGGTCAAAAATAGTAATTTCGCCATTTTTCGGTAAATGCTGCCAAAACCGCCATAAATAGTTATATTGTTTTTCAACAACATTCGGCACACCAATAGGAATAACCTGATAACCAAGAGGATCAAGGGAAGAAGTAAGCCTTTGAATAGCACCACCCTTACCGCTGGCATCCCAACCTTCGAAAACTACAACAGCTGGCATTTTATACTTATATAAATCAAACTGTAATATTCTAAGCCGTTTTTGATATTTTTTCAATTCTTCCTTATAATTTTCTTTATCTACTTTTACTGACAAATCAACATTACTCAAAACATTCGTAGCATCAGGTGCTGAATGAACGTAAACTTTTTTTGTCAAATACTCTTTTCTACTTAAATAACTTTCTATTTCCGCAAAAAGCACCTCAAATGTTTTCAGCTCAGCATAACGCAGATCTTCGGCTGGTACAACATGCCAGGCAGCATTATTTTTATCAGTAGCATCAAACATTTTTTCATAAACAGAATAATACTCAGAATATGTTTTGGGTTCATCTTCGTCAGCAGTAACCTTGTGCCATTCCTTGCCATAAATTTTCTCCAGCTTTTCCCAGTTTTTCTTTTGTTTTTGATGTGAAATATGCAGAAATACTTTAACTATTAAATAGCCATCATCAGTCAATTGACGTTCAAATATATTAATGTCATCATAAGTAATCTCTTCTTCTTTGTCTTTATCTTTTTCAGATAAACTTCTTACATCATTTTCCAGTTTCCGGTAATACCAACTGCCATTATAAATACTAAAGGCACCTTTTGGTGGAATTTCTGACCAAAAAGGTGCAAAATAAGGTTTTTCTTTGTAATTACAACCCGGTTTAGCGGCAGAATGTACTTTAAACCCACGCGGGTCCAAAGCTGAAAGAAGCCTGTTGACTAAAGTGCCACGTAAAGAGCCATGCCAGCCTTCAAACAAAACAATTACAGGTATCTCCAAATCTCTGAGTTTCCTTTGCAAATAGCCAAGTTTATCAGCATAAATTTCAAATTTTTCTTCATAATCATCTTTATCAATAGCTAGCGACAAATCAACATTATTTAGCATTTCCATTATCTCCTTAATTGCGAAATATGGTTAATTTCTCTTTAAACACACAATATTCCTGCAAAATTTATCTATATCAATAAAATACACCTCTCATCTCAGTATAAATAATGTCCGAGATAAGAGGTGTCAAATTATCGTGATATTACTATTCAATATTAATTAAAAACTCTTCCATGCAAGCTGTTGTTGCTTTTTTAACGCTGCGACTTTTGCTGGCTCCTCCAAATTTCCAAAATGAGACAGCCGAAGAAGAACCTCCTTTAACAACAAGCTGATTAAATAAATAAGACTTATTTTTAACATCAACACATTTCATTTTCATACTGACTTCCGATGCATATGTTTGGGTACCGACAATTATCCTGAATCCGTCTTCTTTACTTTTTGTTGGCGCAAGAGAAAGATATATAACTCTATCCGCCTTTAAATCTTCGCCAATAGCAACAAGTTCCGCCAGAACAGGAGCATCATAATTTTCAAAAGGATGCCTGCGTACTGCATCGACAACTGCTTTTTCACTTAATATCTTAACCTTCGTTGTCTTTTTAGGATATTTCTGTTCCAACGCTTTCTTTATTGCATGCTGTGCCACAGTACGTTCTTTTTCTTCCATACCTGATTGATCCAAGGTAGGTATTATCGCCAGAGTATAACTTGCTTTCGAAGGTACAATCTCCAATTTTTCTGTGCTGCTTTTCTGCGCTGCCTTTGCTGTAGCTTCAGTTTGTTCAGCCGCAACGGTTGTATTTTGAGAAAAAATAAGTATTCCCAACATAAACACGCCAATAAAAAAATTCTTCATAAAAACCTCCAAAATCACCTGTAGTTTTGTTCAACATAACCGCGCAAACGTGGATATAACAGCATAGCAACAACGAACCCGACCCCTGAAGTCAAAAGGCTTGCAGGTATATTAGCCAACGCAACGCTCAAACTGCCAATTACACTCCACCATGCAAATATATATCCTACAAGAGTCCACATAGCCCCGGCAAAACAGGCTATAAGAATTCTCAAAAAGCCTGCTCTTGCCGTCGTCTTTCCATAAGTTGGGAATGGTCCCATAGCAATAATTCCCACTATATATCCTGCTACACCTTTTATAAAAAACGACCAAAAAGTATATGGTGAAAATCCCATTAAAAGATCGTAAAATGCCGAACCAATCGCTGCTGCCCAGCCTGCGTAGACGCCGCCAAACAATATTCCTGATGTAAACACCATACCAGTTCCTAAATGAACCATAGCTCCAGAACCAAAAGGTATTTTTATAAAAGTTGCAAGAACGCAGAGTGCAGCTAAAACTGCTATATAAGCAACATCTTTGACACTCAGACTTCTTTTGACCATATCAATACACCTCGCTTTTTAATGTCCAGTATACAACACATCAATCGCGAAACAAACAGTCAGTTTTTAGAATTATCACCGGGACAGATTAGAGATTCACTTGTTCAATTACATATTCAAAAGCTAATCCTTCGCGCACTGGTAAATTCAGCTTTTGAGTGGCAGCAATTGCCTCAGCGACAAAATTCCCCGCTTTGTGTAACGCTAACCCTAAACCTTCTTCTGATAACAGTCTCCCTAATAAGACACTAGCAAAAATATCACCCGTTCCCGGATATCGCTCGCCGATACGATTATTAAAAACCACAAAAACTGCTCCGGTACTCTTTTCGTATCCTAGATTATACAATTTATCATTATTAGGAATTCCTGTTATTACCACTCGTTCCGGTCCCATCGCGGCAAGTTCAGGAAGCCATGATATTAGCTCACGCCAATTAACATCATTGCCCTTATATTCCTTCTTCATAAGGAAACAGGCTTCTGTATAATTTGGTGTAATTATATCAGATACAGCGATCAAAGATCTCATATTAACCATTAAATCTGGTGTTGTAAGAGAATATGGCTTACCTTCATCTCCCATAACTGGATCTACCAAAACCAAACTTTTCTCGCCTGTGAATTTACTTATAAATTCTTTAGTTATATCAATTTGTTCTACAGAAGCTAAAAAACCACTGTAAACGCAATCGAATTCAAGCTTGTTAATTTTCCATTGTTCACTAAACAACTTCATCTCTTCTGTTAAGTTCTTGCAAGAAACTTTTTGGAACCCACCAGAATGTGAACTTAAAACTGCAGTAGGCAACGGACAGGCCTGAACTCCCATTGCTGACAAAAGAGGTAAGACAACTGATAGTGAGCATCGTCCTACACAGGATAAATCATGAATCGCAACTACCTTTTTCAGCATGAAATTCAAGTCCCCTTTCGCATAATTTTAATATACATCAAAATTAATTAATGTTCGTTCTTCAAACTTGCAGGCAATATTATAAGCTTTTCTTTTACTATTTTGCAAGAAAAAAGAACAACAGCAATGTTAAAATTTATTAACATTGCTGTTGCTCCTTTTAAAATTTATCGTTGTAAGGCTTAAGCGCACGCGGCTTACCCAATATTTCAGCTAAAACAATGCCACGCCTTATCTCATCATGTGAAAACTTTTTTTTCGGCTTGTCATTTTTCATTGCCGCCGTAATTACGTTTTGCTGCGTCAACCGTTCGCTTCTATTTTGCTTTAAAACAGATTTTTCGACAACTGGCACAGCGACAGGTTTAGCGACATCTAAAGGTTCTTCTTGCGGCAATCCCCATGTCAACCAAGGATTAGCGTCATCTTGAGTTTTTTCAACCTCAACATTATTCATATTTTCATCAGGATAATTATATGGTTTTGTTTTCTTATTTTTCTTGCCAAAAATTCTCGGCAAAACAAAGAAAATTAAACCCCAGATAATAAGAAATGAGATGTTGTCCATTTTATCCTCACTGAAGCTTTATTTTGTATGGTCACCCTTTGGCAACTCATGTTCAGTACTTGGTTCTCCAATCATTTCCCGCATTTTTGTGTCTGCTATAATATTATTCATACGATAGTAGTCCATTGCGCCAAGATTTCCTGTTTCCAGCGCCTTGGCGAGAGCTTTAGGAACCTCTGACTCTGCCTCAACTACTTTAGCCTGCATTTCTTGTACTGCTGCTTTCATTTCTTGTTCTTTAGCTACTGCCATGGCACGTCTTTCCTCAGCACGGGCTTGAGCAATACGCTTGTCTGCTTCCGCTTGATCTGTCATCAATTCTGCACCAATGTTACGACCTACGTCAACATCAGCAATATCAATAGATAGAATCTCAAAAGCTGTCCCTGCATCCAATCCTTTCTCCAAAACCGTTTTTGATATATGATCAGGGTTTTCCAATACCTCACTATGATCACCTGACGAACCTACACATGTAACAATTCCTTCGCCAACACGAGCTATGATAGTCGCTTCACCAGCGCCGCCAACCAAACGGTCTATGTTAGCACGTACAGTTACACGTGCCTTAACTTTAAGCTCAATACCATTTTTAGCAACGGCTGAAACAAGAGGCGTCTCAATTACTTTCGGATTTACACTCATCTGCACTGCCTCCAGCACATCACGACCAGCCAAATCTATAGCACAAGCTCGTTCAAATGTAAGTGGTATTTCTGCCCTTTGAGCAGCAATCAAAGCATCAATTACTCGGTCAACATTACCGCCAGCCAGATAATGGGCTTCCAACTGATTAACATTTACTGCAAGGCCTGCCTTATTAGCCTTAACCAGAGGAAGAACAATCTGTGAAGCCGGAACACGACGAAGACGCATACCTATCAAATTAAATATGCCAACATCGACTCCAGCTGCCATTGAAGAAATCCAAAGGCCAATTGGTACAAAATTCAAAAAAAGCGCGATTCCCAAAACGGCAATAATAATAATCAAACCGCTTCCAAAAACTAATTCCAACAACATTCAATTCAACTCCTTTTTTTCATATATTGACAGTTTATTGCTCTTGCTTACTTCTTACAAAAACTTTGTTTCCTTCTACCTTAACCACAATAATTTTAGTGCCAACATCAATATATTCACCAAAAGTCACAACATCAATTCGAACACCGTCAATAAGAGCAATGCCTGCTGGCCGCAGCATTGTAACAGCTGTTCCGCTCTTGCCAGAACAATCTGACATATCTGGCGTTCCGCTATAACCTTTGCTATTTTCCTGTTTATTCTTAAGTACAAATAAATTCCAGGCAGGATTGGATGGTAAATATTTTATTATCAGGGCAAAAATTGCCAAGGCTGCCACTATACTTACAGCAAGCCAGTTTAATGCTGCAGCATTCCCGCCCAATACATAGTAAAAACTAGCAAGAATACTCAAAATACCGGCAATACCAAAAATACCAAAACCTGGAATAAATATTTCCAAAACCAAAAGGCCCATGCCAACTATAAAAAGCACTACTTCAAGCCAACTGCCTGCACCGCTCACAAAATTCATCCCAAAAAGAGCTGCTGCAGCCACAATAGCGACACCGCCGGCAATGCCGGCACCAGCAGTTTTAACCTCAGTAAGGATTCCCAAAATAATTATTGTAAGCAACACTGCCTTAACCTGAGGAAACAAAAACCACCTTCCCGCAAAATCTTCGTTTGATGGATATAAATCTAACGGAAGTGTTCTGGCAGCCTCTGCGCCAATGAAAGGTAGACAAACAAGCAATAATGTTAAGAATAGCATCGATTTTTTCATATTTGTCCCTCCGCAATCATATTACACCAATATTATACTTTGTAATAAAATGTTCGGCAAATTTTATTGCAAAAAGGTAAACAAAAAAGGAGGGTAAAATTACCCTCCTATCATGTTTTTTACTTCAGCAGTTCCCGTACCATGACATTAATGCGTTTGCCATCAGCACGTCCTTTCGTTTTCGGCATAACAGCAGCCATAACCTTACCCATATCTTTCGGACCAGCAGCACCAGTTTCGGCAATAGCTTCTTCAACTAAAGCTTTTAACTCTTCATCACTTAGCTGTTCAGGAAGATACTTTCTTAAAATAGCAATTTCCTGTTTCGCCTGCTCAACAAGTTCTTCGCGCCCAGCCTTAGTAAATTCTTCCAAGGAATCTTGACGCATCTTTACTTCTTTCATCAAAACAGCCAGAACCTCATCATCATTCAGTTCCCGCTTTTCATCAATTTCGATGTTCTTAATGTTAGCACGAGCCATACGAATGACACTCAAGCGCAACTTGCCGCTCTCCTTGTCCTTCATTGCTTGTTTCATATCTTCTGTCAAAAGGTCTTTAATAGACATACAGAGGCCTCCCAATTATCTGGTCTTGCGCTTTCTTGCTGCCTCGGATTTCTTTTTACGCTTTACGCTAGGTTTCTCATAGTGTTCGCGTTTTCTAACCTCAGAAAGAACCCCAGCCTTTTGGGTTGCTCTTTTAAAGCGGCGGAGTGCGCTATCAAGTGTCTCCGTTTTGCCAACTTTGATTTCTGTCATCTGTTCTCCCTCCCTCCACAACGACCTTTAGGGAAGTGTATATATTCATTACACCGCTTCATTATACTTCAGAGCAGCACTAGCTGTCAAGCTCCTAGCAAGGCGGCCAGCCAAGTTTCTTGCCCCCCAGTAAATGAAAATGCAAGTGTTCTACACTTTGTCCGCCATCAACTCCGGTATTTATTACTACACGAAAACCACTTTCGTCAACGCCCATTATTTTGGCTATTTCGCCGACTTTACTCATAACATGTTTCACAATTTCCATGTCGGCAGTGACTATATTCTGCATATGTTTTTTCGGAAGTAACAAAACATGGCAGGGGGCACCAGGTGCAACGTCATGAATAACAATCATTTCTTCGTCTTCATAAACTTTTTTTGAAGGTATTTCGCCTTTGATTATCTTACAAAAAATGCAATCATCCATCTTTTATCCCCCCTTTCTTTGTACGAATGACATATTCGCTAAGAGAGCAAATAATCCTTCATTTACAAGAAAATTTACACAAAATCAGAATGTTTCCCCCATTATACCGTCTTTATAAGGGGCTTTCAGCGTTACTTTGCAGATTTTACCTGACAAATTTTCCTTGCTTACAACATATACTCTTACATAATTGCCACTAAGACCTTCCCACAATCCTTCCTCTGATTCCTGCTCAAATAATACTGACACTGTTTTATTCAGCATAGACTCACAATATTTCCTATGGTTATCTCTGTCAACTTTGGATAATTCTTCCACGCGTTCTTGCTTTACCTTTTCCGAAACCACTTCGCTAAAGGAAGCAGCCGGTGTCCCTTTGCGCGGTGAAAATGGGAAAATATGTATTTTACTAAAACCACAAGAGTTGACAAACTCTCTTGTGGTAGCAAAATCTTCGTCTGTTTCCCCAGGAAAACCAACAATAACATCGGTAGTAATTGCTACATCAGGCAATTTTGTTCGGATTTTTTTAAGAAGATCTGCAAAAATTTTTGTATCGTAAGGGCGATGCATGCTATTTAAAATCTTGTCACACCCTGATTGCAAAGGTAAATGTAATTGTCGCTGCAGTCTTTTATCACTTGCCATTAAATCTAGCAAATCATCGCCAACTTCTACTGACTCCAAAGAGCCAAGCCTGAGTCTCGCAAGGCCTGGAACCTCAAGTGCTGCCTTTACGGCATCAGTCAAGCTGATACCGTTCTTTAGTTCTTTGCCATAGGCTCCTAAATGAATGCCTATTAAAACAACTTCGCTGAATCCTGCAGCAACCAGTTTCTCTACTTCTGCTTTGATGTTCTCCAAGCTTCGCGAGCGCAGTGGGCCGCGTGCGTAAGGTATGATGCAATACGTGCAAAATTGATTGCACCCCTCCTGAATCTTCAGGAAAGCTCTCGTTTTTTCCGTTTCGCAGTCAGCTGATAGCTCTTCAAAAGTTGTCTGTGCACTTAATTTTTTCACATTATCATAGGCATCAATACTCTGCTCAGTAGCTGCAGCTTCTACGAGAGTTACTACTGCCGCCCTATCCTGATTGCCGATAATAAGATCTACTCCCTGTATTGCTTTTACTTCTTCAGCTGCTGTCTGCGGATAACAACCGGAAACAACAATAAAAGCCTTAGGATTTTTACGAATCGCGCGATGAATCATCTGTCTGGATTTTTTTTGTCCCATATTGGTAACAACACAGGTATTAATCAAATATATGTCAGCTTTTTCAGCAAAATCGACAATTTCATAACCAGCCTCACGAAATAACCTCTCCATGCTGGCTGTGTCTGCCTGGTTGACCTTGCAGCCCAAAGTATAAAAAGCTATTTTCTTCATCTGCTAGCCTCCCAAGTCTCCTGTTTCATACAAAATAGCTGTTGCAGAGACAAGCCCTGCTGTTTCTGTCCGTAAAATGCGGTTACCCAGGCTAAAAGTCTTTGCACCAGCTAGTTCAGCTGCTTCGAGCTCTTTTTCTGCTATACCGCCTTCAGGACCAATTATTAGTAAAATCTCTTCTATGTTCTGAATTGCTGCTAATGCTTGTTTTAAGCCTAATTTTGTTTCACTCTCATAAGCCATTAATTTGGTCGAATCACCAAAACTATTCAGCACTTCATTCAGATTCATAATATTTGTTACTTTTGGCACTATGTCACGTTTACTTTGTTTAGCAGCTTCTTCTGCTATTTTCTGCCATCTTTCTATCTTTTTCCCAGCCTTGCTCTTATCAAGTTTTACCACAGAATATTCCATTGCAACCGGAACAATCGTGTTAACACCTACTTCAACAGCTTTTTGGATGATAAAATCCATTTTCTCACCCTTAGCCAAGCCTTGCGCCAAAATTATTTTTACCGAAGGCTCGTTAACTTGTTCAATACGCCTAACAAGACGAACGAAAGCAGCGTCCGTTGTCAAAGCTTTGATTTCCATCAAAGCCGTAACCCGGTCGCTGCTAACTATCTGAATATGCTGGCCAACACGCATCCTCAGTACATTACTGATATGATGAGCATCTGTGCCTACTATTTGCATTTCTTCCGCAAAAGGCTGCGAAATGAAAAAACGATGCAAAATTATTCCTCCCTGCGCATTTGCATAACTACCCAACCACCTTGCGTGTCAACTGCTTCAACATAAAGCCCATTATTTTTGGCAGCCTCTGTTACATTCTCAAGACGATCAGAAATAATACCGCTTGCCAGGAAAACACCATCTTTGTTCAACCTGCACGGAATGTCAGGCAACAACATAATAATTATATCAGCAATAATATTAGCGATAATAACATCAGCTTTGCCTTCTGTAGCATGCAGTAAGTCACCTTTGGCAACTTCAATTGCAGAAGACAAATTATTGTTGGCAACATTTTCGTGCGCCACCTTTACAGCCGTCTCGTCAATATCAATAGCTTTGACATCTTTAGCACCAAGCTTAGCTGCCGCGATAGAAAGAATACCACTGCCTGTACCAACATCAAAAACCGTCATGCCAGGTTCTATGACTTTTTCCAATCTGCGCATACACATGCCAGTTGTATGATGTGTGCCAGTCCCAAAAGCCATGCCCGGATCAAGTTCAATGACTTTATCATCAGGCTCAGCTTCATATTCCTCCCATGTCGGTTTTATGACAATGTGCTCAGTAATACGTGTTGTATGGAAGAATTGTTTCCATTCGTTTTCCCAATCAGTATCCGATATAGTGCGGAAGCATGTATTTCCAAAACGGCAAGAACCTATACGTTCCTCTATTGCTTTCATCTCTTCTTCTACAACAGCAAGACGACCATGCAATTCACTGTCATCGGCAAAATATGCCGTAACAACCACTATTTCGGTATTTTCTTGTTCGGGAATATCGCATAATTCCCAAGTACCCGACGTACGCAAAGTATTGAGCAGCAAAGGGTCTTCAATAACAACCCCGCCAGCTCCCAAAGAATGGAAGATGTCAGCCACTGCTTCAGTAGCTTCATGTGTAGTTTGAATACTAACTTCAACCCATTGCATTTATCTGCTCCTGTCTGTGTTCGGCCGGGAATATGTAGCCTTATTTAAATAAATCTGCAATTTTCTTTAAAAAGCTCTTCTCTTCGGGGTTGATATTATCGCCGCTGATTTCGGCAAATTTTTTCAGTGCATCTTTTTGTTTCTCTGTTAGCTTATTAGGCACAACAACCTTAATTGTTACCAGTTGATCGCCCCGCACACCGTTGCGAAGGCTTGCAATGCCTTTGCCTTTAAGTCTCAGAACCCTACCCGGTTGTGTTCCTTCCGGCACCTTCATCACTACTTGTCCGTCAAGTGTAGGCACTTTAATTTCAGCACCCAAAGCAGCTTGTACTATATTAATAGGCACTTCACAAAGGACAGTTGTACCATCACGTTCAAAGAACTTGTGTGGTTTCACATAAAGATAGACATATAAGTCGCCTTTTGAACCGCCTCTTACCCCTGCTTCTCCCTCGCCTGATACACGCAAACGGGAATCTGTATCAACACCTGCAGGAATTTTAACCTTAAGTTTCTTTTCCTTTTTCAGCCTGCCGCTACCGCCGCATACCTTGCAGGGGTTCTTAAAGATCTTGCCCTCTCCATGGCAGCGAGCGCAAGGACGCACGTTAACCATCTGTCCAAACATTGTGTTTTGCGTAAACTGGATTTCTCCTGTGCCATGACAATCAGGGCAAACTTCTATCTCACTGCCAGGCTCTGCGCCAGAACCTTGACAATGATCACAGGTATCTTCTCTATTGAGTCTTACTTCTTTTTCAACACCAAAAGCAGCCTCTTCGAAAGTGATTTCCAAATCTAAACGTAAATCAGCACCACGTTGTGGGCCATTTTTACTGCGGCGAGATGAACCGAAACCACCACGGCCCTGCCCGCCGAAAAACATATCAAAAATATCTTCTGCACCACTAAAGCCGCCAAAGCCTCCAAAACCGCCTGCGCCAGCACCAGGGCCGCCTCCGTTTTCGAAGGCGGCATGTCCAAACTGGTCATATTGAGAACGTTTTGTTTCATCAGACAAAACGCTGTAAGCTTCAGAACACTCTTTGAATTTTTCGGCTGCATCAGGATTATCTTTGTTCACATCAGGATGATACTGACGTGCCAATTTGCGATATGCTTTTTTTATTTCATCAGCTGTGGCTGTCTTGGAGACGCCTAGCACGTCATAATAATCTCTTTTGCTCAAAGTTCACACCATCCTAAGGCTAATTATTTTTTATCTTCATCAACGACTTCTGCATCAACTACGTCGTCTGCTGCTTTCTTTTCTTCGCCAGGAGCACCTTCCCCGCCTTTAGCAGCTTCGGTTTGTTTGTAAAGCTCTCCAGACAATTCATAAAGCGGTTTTGTCAATGCTTCTGTATCAGCCTTAATTTTTTCGACATCGTCGCCTTTCAGGGTTTCTTTGAGAGCCAAAAGTGCTGTCTCTACCTTTTTAACTAACTCCTCGCTGCCTTTGCCTTCCATGTCTTTAATGGTTTTTTCAGCTTGGTAGCAGAGGGAGTCAGCCTGGTTGCGTACTTCGACAACTTCTTTGCGTTTCTTATCAGCCTCAGCATTAGCTTCTGCTTCTTTAACCATACGTTCAACTTCATCCTTGTTCAAAGTTCCGGAAGAAGTAATTGTTATTTTTTGTTCTTTGCCAGTACCAAGATCTTTAGCACTAACATTTACAATACCGTTAGCATCTATATCGAAAGCAACTTCGATTTTAGGAATGCCACGCGGTGCTGCCGGAATACCACTAAGTTCGAAACGGCCAAGAGTTTTATTGTCAGCTGCCATCTCACGTTCACCTTGCAAAACATGAATGTCAACGGAGGGTTGGTTGTCAGCGGCAGTGGAGAATACTTGTTTACGAGAGGTTGGGATGGTAGTATTACGATCAATAATCTTCGTGAATACTCCGCCCAAAGTTTCGATACCCAAAGACAATGGAGTTACATCAAGAAGCAGAACGTCTTTTACTTCACCAGCCAAAACACCTGCCTGAATGGCAGCGCCAACTGCGACACATTCATCTGGGTTAACACCACGATGTGGTTCTTTGCCCAATATCTTCTTAATAGCATCCTGAACGGCCGGGATACGGGAAGAACCACCAACCAAGATAACCTTTTCAATATCATTTGCAGTCAAACCAGCATCAGCTAATGCTTTACGTGTTGGTCCCATTGTTCTTTCAACAAGGTCAGCTGTCAATTCATCAAATTTAGCTCTGGTCAGATTCATATCGAGATGTTTAGGACCATCAGCACCTGCAGTAATAAACGGCAAGTTAATATTGGTAGTCAAAACACCAGACAATTCAATTTTTGCTTTTTCTGCAGCTTCGCGCAAACGTTGCAAGGCCATACGGTCAACAGAAAGGTCTATGCCGCTTTCTTTCTTAAATTCGCCAATCATCCAGTTCATAATACGTTCATCAAAGTCGTCGCCGCCAAGATGTGTGTCACCGTTTGTTGCTTTAACTTCGAAAACGCCGTCACCCATCTCAAGAATGGAAACATCGAATGTACCACCGCCAAGATCGTAAACCAAAACAGTGTGATCGTTTGTTTTATCAATACCATAAGCCAGTGCAGCAGCAGTAGGCTCGTTGATAATACGCAGGACTTCAAGGCCTGCGATTTTACCGGCGTCTTTAGTTGCCTGACGTTGGCTGTCACTGAAGTAAGCCGGTACAGTGATAACTGCTTGGGTTACTTTTTCACCAAGATATTTTTCAGCATCTTCTTTTAATTTTTGCAGAATCATTGCGGAAATTTCTTCCGGAGAGTATTTCTTATCATCAATTGTTACTTTGTAATCTGTACCCATGTGACGTTTAATGGAGCTGATAGTACGGTCAGGATTAGAAATAGCCTGCCTTTTTGCCAATTGTCCAACCAAACGCTCACCGGATTTAGAAAAACCAACAACCGAAGGGGTTAAACGACCACCTTCCTGGGTAGAAATAACGGTTGGTTCCCCACCTTCCATTACAGCAACGACAGAATTCGTTGTACCTAAGTCAATACCAATTACTTTAGACATTTTTTATTCCTCCTCAAAAACCTGTTTTCTATTTTAATTAAGTAAATTAAACTAATTGTTACTTACTACTTTAACTTTGCTATGGCGAATTACCTTATCATTGAGCTTATACCCCTTTTCGAATACAGCCTCAATCGTTTCATCCTCAAGCTCAGCATTTTCTCCACGCATAACTGCTTCGTGGAAAGAAGGATCAAATTTTTGGCCTTGTGCCGGAATTTCCTCCACAGAAAGTTCTTTGAAAATTTGTGTCAGCTGCCTTTGAATCATTTCCAGGCCGACACGTATGCTTTCAACATCATTTGCCTTAGCCATACTATCTTCAGCACGATCAAAGCTATCAAGTACTTTCAGAAACTTCTCAACTACATTCGCAGTTACGAACGTTGATAACTGTGCTTGTTCCTTTGTTGTCCGGCGTCGGAAATTATCAAAATCAGCTTGCAGACGCAAAATACGATTTTGCAGCTCCTCAATTTTCTGATCTTTCTCGTCTGTCACAGGAACCTGTGTTTCTTTCGTCGCATCACCTATATTTTCAACAGTTTCTTGTGTAACAGGTTCTACGTTTTCTTGCTTTATTTCTTCAAGCACTTCTTGTGTTTCTTGTTTCTGCAACACGCTTCCTCCTTTGTATTCGCTTATTTCTTGTCCTCTCCAAACAGAGTTCGTAAATATTGATGCAGATAATCCATAACGGAAATTATCTTGCCATATTCCATCCTTGTTGGTCCAAGCACCGCCATCGTGCCGACGACTCTGCCGTTTAACCGGTAAGTGGCTTGTACCATACTACAGTCTTGAATACCTGTGAATTTGTTTTCAGAACCTATAGTGATTTTTATTCCAGAATTTTCACCAGCGTGGAGAATGTCTTTCAATACCTTCTCCTCTTCCAATATAGCCAAAAGATCTTTGATTCTCTCGACATTACGAAATTCAGGCTGATTCAGCAACTGTCTTGTTCCACCCAAAAAAACTCTTTGTTCATTACTGTTGGAACCTACATGCTTTAAAGCTTCAAGAATTGAAGAGAACAATTGCTTATCGCTTGACAGTTCAGTATACACATCTCGCAGCATTTCTCTGTTGATTTGAGCAATATCATGACCCTGCAGTTTATTACTGATTCTATTTGCCAAGTAATCCATTTCTTCCTGTTTCATACCCAGCGGCACATCAATAACACAATTGTCTACAAAACCATCATCAGTAATAAGGCACAAAATTGCCCTCTGCTCATCAAGCGGTAAAAACTTAACATACCTAAAAAGACGATTAATCTGCTTATTGGCTAAAACCATCGAAACATTCCTGGTCATCCTTGACAATATCTTTGCCGTTGATTGGAAGATTTCATCAATGTTTCTAATACGTTCACGGTACCATGCATCAATCAATGCCTGATCATTCCCTGTAAGAGTACCAGGTTCGACCATCGAATCAACATAAAAGCGATAAGCCATCGCTGACGGTATTCTACCAGCCGATGTATGTGGTTGTTCCAAATAACCCAAAAGTTCCAGATCTGACATCTCGTTACGAATTGTAGCCGGGCTCAGACCTAAGTCATACTTGCGGGCAATGGTGCGAGAACCAACTGGTTCAGCCGTGGAAATATAATCTTCAATAATTATTTGCAGGATTCTTTTCTTTCTTTCATTAAGCACCATTACACCTCCTGCCTTTTCTTTGTTAGCACTCTCTTTGTTGGAGTGCTAACATCTGATATAAAATTACCACTTAGAACTCTTGTTGTCAAGCTTTTTACAGAAAGATTATAAAAATAACTCGAAAATTTCGTTGCCAAATTTCATACCAAGTTTAGTGAGTTTTAGATTATTGGCAGCCGGATCAAAGCTCAACATTTCTTTATTAATATATTTTTCTATTTTCTGCTCAAACATAGACATGACATCAACGTTAAACCGCTCTTTAGCAATAGATAAATTAATTCCTTCATTTGTACGCAGACCTAGGAACATAAATTCTGCCAGGCTTGTCCTTGCAGGCAATTGCTCGATGTTTGGCGTTGTACCTTTTATGTAGCTTTCAATATCAACTGCATTTGTCATTCTCTGTTTGCCATTATAAGAACAGGCTGAACTACCAAATCCGTAGTAAGGTAAGTAATGCCAATAAACAAGATTATGCAGCGATTCCTGCCCTGCGCGAGCAAAATTCGATATTTCATAACGATAAAGTCCATGTTCTTCTAGATAGCGAATATTATGGTCGTACATCATTTCTGCTTCTTCTTCACTCGGCAGCGTAAAAGAACCTTTTGCCAGCATGGCTGCCAACGGCGTTTCTTCTTCAACCGTAAGTCCATAAACTGACAAGTGACTGATGGCAGAATCAACAATGGTTGCAAGTGTATCTTTAAATGTAACCAACGTTTGCGATGGCAAACCATAAATAAGATCCGCACTGATTCGTTCAAAACCTGCCTTGGAAGCCAGTTCGATAGCCTGCAACGCTTCATTCGCAGTATGCAGGCGACCAATTATTTTCAATTCATTATCGCTCAAGGTCTGAACACCAAAACTAATCCTATCAATGCCAGCTTCCCGATATTGGCACAGTTTTGCAAAATCTACTGTTCCCGGATTCATTTCCATTGTGACTTCTGCCGGTTCACGCCATAAAGCTGTTTCTTTAAGAGTATTGATTACCATTTTCAAATCATCAATAGGCAATAAAGATGGCGTACCACCACCAAAGAAGACAGTAGCTCGCTCACTAATCGACATTTCGCCTGCTCTGCGCCTGATTTCGTCTGCCAAAGCCAAAGCATATTGGTGCATCAGTCCGCTCTTTCCCGCGAAAGACGCAAAATCACAATATAAACATTTTTGCATACAAAAGGGGATATGTATGTATATCCCCTGAATTTGTTCCCACTTTTTTTTCATTTTAATCAATCCATCTTCAAAATTGCCATGAAGGCTTCCTGCGGCAACTCAACACTGCCCACCTGTTTCATGCGTTTTTTACCTTCCTTTTGTTTTTCCAGCAGTTTACGCTTACGGGAAATATCACCGCCATAACACTTGGCTAAAACATCTTTGCGCATAGCACGTACTGTTTCGCGGGCAATTACTTTGTTACCAATAGCTGCCTGCACGGGGATCTCAAACATTTGGCGCGGAATTAAACCTCGCAATTTTTCCACAAGTTGACGGCCTCTTCTTTGTGCACTTTCCCTGTGCACAATTGCTGATAAAGCATCAACCGGTTCACCATTAAGAAGAATATCTACTTTTACCAGGCTGGAAGTCCTGTAACCGTGAAGTTCATAATCCAACGATGCATAACCTCTGGTTGCTGATTTTAAACGGTCAAAATAGTCATAAATAATTTCACTCAGTGGCAAAGAATAGTGGATCATGACGCGGTTTTCATCAACATAAGTCATGTTCTCATACTCACCACGTTTTTCCTGAGAAAGTTCCATGACAGGGCCTACGTATTCCTTTGGAGCAATAATGGTTGCTCTTACATAAGGTTCTTCGACATGATCTATGACTGTTGGATCAGGAAAAAGTGCCGGATTGTCAATCATTTCAACAGCACCATCTGTAAGAAATACCTGATAAATAACGTTAGGTGCAGTGGTGATAAGCGTAAGTCCGTACTCTCTCTCCAGTCTTTCCTTGATGACATCCATATGCAGAAGGCCTAAAAAACCGCAGCGGAAGCCGAAACCAAGTGCAAGTGAAGTTTCCGGTTCAAAAACCAAAGATGCATCGTTAAGCTGCAATTTTTCTAATGCATCGCGCAAATTATCATAATCCGAATTTTCAACAGGATATAAGCCGCAGAAAACCATCGGCGTTGCCTTGCGATAGCCCGGCAACGGAGCGTTAGCAGGATTTTTACTGTCAGTAACCGTATCACCGACACGTGCATCCTTCACATTTTTGATTGCCGCAGCAAAAAAACCAACCTGACCAACTTCCAGTACTTCGACATTAACCAAATCAGGTTTAAATACACCAACCTCAGTAACCTCAAAAACCTTACCTGTAGCCATCATTTTAATGCTCATGCCTTTACGAATCTGTCCATCAACGACACGAATATATAAAACAACACCTTTGTAAGCATCAAACTTTGAGTCGAAAACCAATGCCTTTAAAGGTTTCTTATCATCGCCTTTTGGCGACGGTACTTTTTTCACAATTTCTTCCAAAACTTCTTCTATACCAAAGCCAGTTTTAGCACTGGTGAGCACTGCCTCAGAAGCGTCAATGCCAATAACATCTTCTATTTCCTTCTTTACTCTCTCCGGATCTGCACTCGGAAGGTCAATTTTGTTAATGACAGGTATTATCTCCAGGTCATGCTCAAGAGCTAAATAAACATTGGCCAGCGTTTGAGCCTCGATTCCCTGACTGGCGTCAATAACAAGCAAAGCACCCTCACAAGCAGCGAGAGCACGCGATACTTCATACGTAAAATCAACATGCCCTGGGGTATCGATTAAATTAAGCATATAAGTTTTCCCATCTTTTGCGTCATAGGAAATACGTACAGCCTGTGCTTTAATCGTAATACCTCTTTCACGTTCCAAATCCAACTGATCAAGTACCTGTTCTTCCATTTCACGTTTCGACAATGTTCCGGTGCTCTCAATAAGACGATCTGCAAGCGTCGATTTACCATGATCAATATGAGCAATAATTGAAAAATTTCTAATTAGTTCCTGCGACATTCTTTTACCTCAGTCTTTCTTCCTAGCTAAATATATAAATGTTTAATATTATATTCGTACCTATGATTATAACATTCTGCAAGCTTTTCTAGCAAGATAAGCGCTATCGTCTGAAAATGCAAGCATTGTTGATAATTCTTCGAATAAAGGCAAGGCTAAAGAAGTGTCGGGCTTGCTGCACAGCAGCGACCAACTGCTTGCAGGCAAATTGTCGCGTGTGAAAAGTGCGCGGAACTCTTTAACCCTTGCCATAAAAAATTTAAATGCTTCTATATTGAGATTTTTTCTAAGTTTGTAGCTTTTGTTCTGAGACAAAATAGTTAGTTATTTCTTATGCTATAGGACTTGTGAGTCATATAACATAAGTTACTTTTAACAAAGTTCTTGCCAAAAATCATCTATCGTGATAAAATTCATTGGTAAAGTAATTTTTAGGAGGTGAATTCATTGCCAAATATTAAATCTTCTATCCGTAGCGTAAAAACCGATGCAGAACGTCGTGCAAAAAATGCACCTATTAAAGCTGCTCTCCGCAACGCTTCACGTAAAGTTGTTGCTGTAGCTGAAGCTGGTTCTAAAGAAGAAGCACAAACAACTTTCGTTAATGCAACCGGTTTACTTGATAAAGCTGCCCGTAAAGGTATTATTCACAAAAATGCAGCAGCCCGCAAGAAATCCAGACTTGCTAAACGTGTTAATGCAATGGAATAATAACAATATAAACCTGCTCTAATGAGCAGGTTTTTTTGTTGCCCAAAAACTGTCCCTTTAAATTTTTATGAAACTGGATGTTTTTTACCTAGCAGTTTTGCGATAGACTTGGTTTAATCTAATAAAAATCGAGGTACGCTAACAATGCTTTATGGTAAAAATCTAAGAAAATTAACTTTAGCTTCTATGTTCGCCGCTATGGCGTTTGTCTGCTTTGCCTATTTGCGCATAGAAATACCAATGGGCGGTGGCATGACAGGGAAAATTTATATTGGACATGCTTTTATAATCCTCTCCGCCTTGCTTTTAGGCGGCAAATATGGTGCTCTAACAGGTGCAGTCGGCTTGACTTTAGCTGATATTCTGGCTGGTTATATGACTTCAGCACCGCCTACATTCCTCTCGAAACTTTTAATCGGCTTATCTGCCAGTTTCTTAGCTCACAACATTATGCACATTAATAAACTTGAAGATAGCAAAAAAATCTATAAGGCTGCTCTCATTGCTTCTATTGGCAGTTGTCTTGTAAATGTGGTTACTGAGCCTCTTATCCGTTATGCTTTTAAAGTATATATCTTAGGCTATGCACCACAAGTTGCTGAAATTTCTTCAATAAACTGCGCAATATCCATGGCAACAAGCGCTGTTCCTTCTGTAATAATAGCGGTTTTACTTTATGATGTAGTGCGTAACAAAATAAAACTGCAAGAAATATATTAAATCTAGAACAACAAAAAACCTGCCTTTGGGCAGGTTTTTTGTTGTTCTCTTCAATTTTTCACGCACTCTCTTGCTATAATACGATCCAATATTTCCGCTGCTTTAAAAATTACAAGACTGCACTTGATCTCATCATTCCTGTATTTTTCTTTGAGACACTTACAATCAATGCAACCCATTTCTTTTTTGAAGGTTTCAATAAATTCTGTTTCCAACTCTTTGATTCGATTGCTTTCATGGGAACGTTGTTTGACATAGAGATGACTTAAGACCATAATACCACCGGTAATAGCTCCGCAAATACTTTCCACACCCATTCCTCCACCAAAACCAGCAGCTAGTTTTAAAGCCTCCGGAGACAATTTCAAATCATATGCCCAATTTGCTCCGTAAAGTATTTTTTCTGCGCAATTCAAATCGAGATCATTCCCAAAACCTTTTTTTAATAATTCCAGCAACATAAATTATTACCTCCCACAATTATTGTTGAAACTCTGTATACCATGCCCATGGCAGAATTCCTAATATTACTTTAAGCTTTGCAACGTATTTTCAGTAACAACATTAATATTCATTTCTAAAAGTTTGGCAGCAGTTACACCATTGCCGATAATTTTCTTGCCGCTGAAAGTTCCATCATAAATAAGGCCGCATCCGCAGGAAGGGCTTTGCGCCTTTAATACAGCCTGCTGACAGCCATGTTTCAAAGCGATGGCGACAGTCATTTCTGCTCCTAATTTAAAATAGCTGGTTACGTCTTCCCCTTCTTTATTAACAACAAGCTCCCCAAGACGTTCGGCGGCTGGTCTAGGTGTAAAGAGCCCACCAAGAACTTCAGGGCAAACAGGTATTAAATTGTATTTATCGCCCAAAGCAACAATCTCTTCGTTCGTACTTATTTCTCCGTTATATCTACATTTAATACCTAAGAAACATTCGCTAACTAGAATCGATTCTTTATCCATAATATCTACTCACCTTTTATTAAGTTTATCATGCAAAAGAACAACCAAAATCTCCTCCAACTGTTCAAAACGTCTGCCGCCTTTACGTAAATCAACATTAAGTTTAGCCAGCTCCGTCAAACATTTCTGTAGGCTTGCTGTCGTAAAGAATTTACTTTGTGCCATCGTTTTTTGTGCAATAAAAGGATGCATCTTTAGTTCATTCGCAATGCTGGTTTTGTCATAACCAGCTTCCATAAGTTCTTTAACTTGCCACAATTTGCGAATTTGCGAGCTGACAATACCGGTAACCTTAAGAATATTTGTACCTCTTTTTTCTTCCAACGCGAGTAATTTTAACGCTTCTTCAATTTTTTTCTCAGCAATGCTATTCGTCAAAGCAAAAATTGAAACCTCCGGTAAGTCAGAGAAAATAGCCTCAACATCTTGCCGCGTCCATTTTCTCCTTGTTCCGGCATAAATTGCCAGTTTTTCAATTTCATTTGCCAAAAGCATTAAAGGCACGTTGTCAGCAGCAGTCATATATTCCACTACTAGTTCAGCGGCTCCATATTCCCACATGCAGCCATAATTAAGCGCCTGTTCATCAAGCCAAGGCCTTAAATTATAAGATTTGATGGTCTTGCTTTCAACGATTGCCGTAATTGGCAAAAGTGTCTTGTAAAACTTCGAACGTTTGTCAAGCTTTGCCACGGTACATACAATTTGGCAGAAATCTGGAATATTACTTAGCAATTCCGCTAATTGTGCTTGCTGTTCCTTGCGCATTTCGCTTTCTTGTTGCTTATCCTGTTTCAGAATCTTAGGTTCTTTGATTACCACCATGTTTTTGCCTGAAAAAAACGGATAACTGTTAATAGCAGTTTCCAATTCTTTTAAGGGCAATTCCTTATCAAAAACAACTATTTCCCTATCACGCTCAGCAACAGAAGCAAAAGTTGCCTGCAAAACTGCTTTCACTATTTTTTCTTTATAATAATCTTCTTCACCCCAGATAATAACAGCTCTTGGTATTTCCAAATGTTTATCTAGAGTCTCGAGAAATTTTTCTGCCGAAATTTCCATTTCTAACTCCCTGCTAAAAGTAATTACTCTGATACCGATAACTATACCATGTGCAATTTGAACCGTCAAAAACAACTTTTATATTACCTGCATGGTCCGTCCGTAATACTTTTGCACCAATTGCCTTTAATTTTTCTAAAGTCTCTAGTGCAGGATGTCCAAACTTATTATCAGCACCTACAGAAATAACCGCCAAATCCGGTTGCACAGCCTGCAAAAATTCAACTGTCGAAGACGTTTTGGAACCATGATGGGATACCTTCAGTACATCAGCCTTAATGGGAGATGCAATTGCTGCAATTTCTTCTCCCGCTGTGGCGTCACCTGTAAAAATTATGCTCTTACCATTATCTGTAATCTTCATAATGGCAGAACTCTCATTCGCATTATGTTTTTCCTCCATAGACGCTGCTGCCACTGCTTCAATGACATCAATTTTACAAGTACCCAAATGGTATTGTTGACCACTAGCCAGTTGTTTTATTTGACTTTTATTCTTTACAAAGTTGAGTAAAGCAGAAACATCCTGACTCGGTTCTTCTCTTGGCAATAAAATGCAGCCTATAGGAAGCGAACGTGCCACAGCAGCAGCACCACCTGCATGATCATGATGTCCATGGCTAAGCGCCAAAACATCAAGCTTGTTTATACCTAAATACCTTAAAAACGGTAGAATAATCCTTTCACCAGTATCATAATTGCCTCGTAAACCACCAGTATCCACTAAAATAGTTTTTTTATCTGACGTAATAATAAGTGCGGCGTCACCTTGCCCAACATCAATAAAATAGGCAGTAAATGGCTGACGCTCAAAACGCATTGCTAAACCAGGCAAAAATATGGCTATGCAAGTTAATGCTATAACTATCTTTCTTTCGTAATCAGTAAGGCCAGCTAAAGGCCAGAACCGAAACAAGCATATCAACAGCAAATAATAGATTAATGCCGTCATGAAGGGTGTGCGTGCAACAATGATAGTGGCAAAAGGCCAACCAGCTATCCAGTTTGTCACAGACAAAGCAGGTGCTAACAAAAGGCTTGCAAACATTAAAAGAATGATACCAAGAGGTTTGACAAGAAAACAAATAAATAAACCAGCCATCGTTAAAAACACAATAAATTCGACAACAGGCACAACGATAAGATTAGCCACCAGCGAACTTATAGAAAGCTGATGAAAATAATGTACTAACAAGGGCAGCACCGCGAGTTGTGCTGCCATCGTAACGGCAAGGGCATCAACAAAATATTTATGCATATAGCGGCCTAACAAGTTTTTGATTAAAGGGAATAAGTAAATTAGTCCTGCTGTTGAACCAAAAGAAAGCTGAAATCCTATATCAAAAACCCACATGGGTCTATAACACAGCATACTTATAGCAACGAATGCCAGTACTGCACCACTATCTTCATTTCTTTGTAAAACAGACCCTATCAACACCGCCATTCCCATTAAGGCTGAACGCATTACCGGCGGGGAAAACCCGCAAAGCAAACAATAACTAATAACTACTGCAGCAGCTATTGATACCGCTAGTTTATTTCTGACGCGCAAGACACTCATTAAAGAAAGCACAAATCCAATTAAAAGTGCAACATGGCTTCCCGATACTGAAAGAATATGCACAATACCAGTAGCAGAAAAATTTCTTACAGTATCTTCATCAATACCATCATAACCGCCCAAAGTCATACCTGCAAGGATAGCGGCATCTTTATCCGGCATAACTCTCCTTAGTTCTGTACGCATCGCACTAGCTATCGCTGCCGGGTAAGAATCCCAAGGCCTTGAAACATTAACATATCGTACTTGATCAGACTTCACAGACATCCTGCCACCAATGCCTTGCACCTTAGCAGCCATTTCGGTATCAAAGACACCTGGATTAGCAAATCCTCGTATCGGCTTGATTTCGCCCTGTACTATTAGTCGGCCATACCCTAGCGTCCTTATTCTGCTATTTCGTGGTACTTTCGAAATTGCTAAACGTAAAATGCCCCTGGTAGTAAGTGCTTTGTCTCCTTGCTTAATAAGCTTGCAATCCATGTGCAAACTGATAGTACCATTTTCCAACTCCTTCACTGTGCCTGGCATTATTGTTCCACTAAGCACAACTTCCTTATCAATGTATTTTTCTATGTCATTATTGCCAGTTCTGCCACCAGCAGCACCTACTGCCCAGCCACACACGAAAATGAAAACAGCAACGAAGCAGAGATTCCATTTTAGATTTTTCGTTCTGCGATAAAAATAAACGCCGCTGATAATTAATAACACTAAGGCTGAAAAAATCCACTTTAATTCTAGGAATTGTCGATAACAAAAACCATAATAATCACCAAGACAGAACAGCAACCCACAATAGAGTGAACATGCCACTTCAGATTTCCAGATAGTCCTTCATTTTCTGAAATTTAGCCTTACCAATACCCTTAATATTCATAATTTCTTCAATCTTTTCAAAGCGATGCTGCTGTCTGTACTCAATAATTTTTTGTGCAGTTGTCTGTCCTACTCCCGGTAAATTTTTCAACTCTTCAATATCAGCTGAATTCAAATTAACTATTATTAAATTCTCTCGTTCAACCTTCGCACTGTTCACGCTTCCCGCTGATTTTCTAATCTGGCTGCTGCCAGCCCTTATTTTAGCTTGTTTCACGCTCAACGCCGGCACGTTTATTTGCATACCATCCTTACATTTTTTAGCTAGGTTGACCTTGTTAACGTTAGCATTTATAGTCATACCGCCGGCCTTTTCAATAGCTTCCTTTGCCCTGCTTCCTGCCGGCATTTCGTACATACCAGGTTTTTTCACTTCCCCGCTGACGTACACTGTTAGGCCTTTGGTTTTACTTTCAGACAACTGCTCTCCGCCTTCAATTACTCCCCCCTCAAGTTTGCCAGGTGTGCTTTGCCAGATACTCAAAGCTGCTAAAATAATGATAAGCACGACTATGACTAATAGCTTTTTCTTTTCGAATAAATTCATCCTAAAACCCCCAAAAAAAGACTCACCACAGCTGCCATGATGGCGTTACCGTGAGTGAGTCTCGAATAGCGTCGTTTTAAAATAATACATTGCTATTTTACTATCTTTCTTTTATCTTAACACTCTCCAATTTATTATTCAAATAAAGAAACTCAGTCAAAATAATAATGGGAGCAGATGGCTAATGCCATTTGCTCCCATTATTTATCTCTATTAACGCACTACAATATTTACCAATCTCTTAGGCACACAAACCACTTTTACAACTTCTTTGCCGCCGATAAGCTCTTTAATTTTGACATCTGACAAAGCAAAGGCTTCCAGTTCTTCCTTCGTGGCTTCAGAAGGAACAACAATACGTTCCTTGCCCTTGCCGTTAATCTGAAGAATAACTTCAACTTCAGCTACCTTCATGGCTTCCTCATCATAGGAAGGCCATGATTCTTTATGAACACTGCCATTAGCGTCGATAACCTTGGTCCACAATTCCTCCGTAACGTGAGGAACAAACGGTGCTAGCAAACGCAAAAGAGCCGAAATCGCTTCAAAAACAAGACCGGCATTCGGATTGTTTTTCTTTTCCTTATAGGCATAAAGAGCATTAACTAATTCCATCATCGCACTGATTGCTGTGTTGAAATTAAAACGCTGTTCAATATCGTCTGTTACTTTTTTAATGCTTGTATGAAGAATGCGGCGTAATTCTTTATCGTCTTCATCCAACACAGCACCATCATAGGAAACTTCATGTTGATCCAATTGCGGGGCAAAGTGAGCCACAATACGCCATACCCTGTTCAGGAAGCGGAAGGAACCTTCAACACCTTGGTCGCTCCACTCCAATTCTCTTTCTGGCGGAGCAGCAAAGAGAATAAAGAGGCGGGCTGTATCTGCACCGTATTTGCTGATAATTTCTTCCGGTGAAACAACATTTCCCAGAGATTTCGACATCTTGGCACCATCTTTAATGACCATGCCTTGTGTCAGAAGGTTCTTAAACGGTTCACCCTCTGCAACCAAGCCAGCATCACGCAGGACTTTCATAAAGAAACGCGAGTAAAGCAAATGCAGGATGGCATGTTCAATACCGCCTATATACTGATCTACAGGTGTCCAGTAATTGACGGCTTCCTTAGAAAATGGAAGCTTGTCATTCTTAGGATCAGTATAGCGTAGATAGTACCATGAGGAACATAGGAAGGTGTCCATGGTATCAGTCTCACGCTTAGCCGGTTTGCCACAAACAGGGCAAACACAGTTTACAAACTCTTCAGAAGTAGCAAGTGGTGAAACGCTGCCGCTCGCAAAATTCACGTTTTCCGGCAATCTGACCGGCAGTTGTTCTTCCGGTACCAGCACAGGGCCGCAATCCGGGCAGTAAATAATTGGAATTGGTGCGCCCCAATAACGCTGACGGCTTACCAGCCAATCACGCAGACGGTAATTTACGCGGCGAGAGCCAATGCCTTGAGTTTCCATCTCATCCATGATTGCTCCCATTGCCTCTTCATTGCCCATACCATCAAATTTTCCTGAATTAACCATAACGCCGCTTTCATCATAGGCGCCGTTCATTTCTTCCAGTTTCAGAACATGATCTTTTGGTTGAATAACGATAATTTTCTCAATACCGTATTTATCGGCAAACATCCAGTCACGTGAGTCATGAGTAGGGACGCCCATAACAGCACCGGTACCGTAATCATACAATACATAGTTGGTTATCCAGATTTGTACTTTGCGTCCTGTAAGCGGATGAATACAGTAATGACCGGTAAACATACCCTCTTTTTCGGATTCGCTGGAAGTACGTTCTATGTCTGATTGATTTCTTACCTTGTCGCAGAAGAGTTTTAATTCAGCTGCTTTAGGATTATCCACCAATATCTTTTCAACAATTGGATGCTCTGGTGGAACAACAACAAAAGTTACGCCATAGATGGTATCCGGGCGAGTGGTATACACAGCAAGTTTTTCCTGAAAATCAGGCACATCAAAGCTGAATTCGAGACCTTCGCTGCGGCCGATCCAGTTTTTTTGCATGACTTTAACGCGCTCCGGCCAGCCATCCAACTCTTTCAGATCTTCCAGCAATTCGTCCGCGTAGTCAGTAATTTTGAAAAACCATTGTTCAAGGTCTTTCTTGACAACCGTTGAATCGCAGCGCCAGCATTTGCCGTCAATTACCTGCTCATTGGCAAGTACTGTGTTACAGGAATCACACCAGTTAACCGCTGATTTTTTCTTAACGGCAAGACCGCGTTTATAGAACAACTCAAAAAACCATTGTGTCCATTTATAATAATCTTCTTTACAAGTGGTTACTTCGCGCTCCCAATCGTAAGACAAACCAAGTTCTTTCTGCTGACGTGTCATGTTGGCAATATTTTCCATCGTCCATTTAGCAGGATGAATGCCATGTTTGATAGCCGCATTCTCTGCAGGCATGCCAAAAGAATCCCAACCCATTGGGTGCAGAACATTAAACCCCTTCATTGTGCGAAAACGAGCTATGACATCACCGATTGAATAATTACGCACGTGTCCCATATGCAAATTGCCGGAAGGATAAGGAAACATTTCCAAAACATAGGATTTCGGCTTGCTGTCATCCATTTCTGTTTTGAATGTCTTTTTTTCTTCCCATTCTTTTTGCCATTTTGCTTCCAGTTCGTGCGGAGCGTACTTTTCGTCAATCATACTTCAAAAACCTCCCAAAATTATCCTAGTCTAAGAAAAACAAAAATCCCTTTCCGCTCTAGCAGAAAGGGACGAGATAACCCGCGGTACCACCCTGTTTGTCGGCACTAGCCGACCACTTAGAAATCTTTAACGCAGACCTGCGTCCCATGTTTTTGCATGGACTCCTTCGCGGTGAGTTCATCTTTTTTATGCATTGACTCGCATCAACCGTCAACTTTCTGCAGCATAACAGCAAGACTAGTATTCCACTTCATCGGATTTATCAGTAATGTAGTGTTTATATGGTTGTTTTAATGCTTAGTAGGCAAACAAAAACTACCTAAAAAAGCACTTACAAAACATTATATCATAATTTTAAAAGCTTACAAGACATTGTCCAATTTTCAATCTAAAATTTCATTTTAAAAAGCACGAAAAATAATTGCTTTTAAAAAACTACTGTTTCTGTTTCCATTAATTTGTGCTATTGTTAAGTTAAGCAAAAGATGGAACAAGACCCAAGTATTGACAATGATTTTGACAAACTTTCCTTATCAAGCACAAATAAGGAGGAATCATTATGTTCAGTCCGCAAGTTATAGACATCTTAAAGAGGCAATTATTTTTCCTTGGCACAACATATGAGGATACGCCTAGAGTCCGACCAATGCGTCCATTTGTTGATGATGGGGGCAGCATCTGGCTTATAAGCTATAAAGGCACTGAAAAAAACAAAGAGATAGAACTTAACAATAAGGTTGAACTCTGCACGGTTGATAATAATGATGTTCTTCGCCTGCAAGGCTTTCTTGTGCAGGAAAAAGATGTGTGTTCGGAAGAAACAAAAAATGTACGCCAGCAAATTTACAATAATCTTCCGCATGTCAAAGAAATTTTCACAGAAGCCTCTGATTCGAACATGGTTGTCTATAAGTTAATTGTCAGCAATGCGATATTTCGCAGCTTAGACAATGCGGATATCTCAGAACTTCATTTTAAATTATAAAAAATTAGCCTGCATTTCCTGTTAAGATTAGTTTGCAGAAAAAAACAAACTGATTCTAAGGAGGATATTTAAATGGCACAGACATTCAAAAAACACTCCCCTCACAACAAAAAATGGCTGAAAAGGTTTTTTGTTCTGCATTTTATAATCGACGTTAGCATTGCAATACCTTTGTTTATTTCGCCTATATTTTTTTTAAAAAATTTAGGTTGGCAAAATATTGATTCCGTTGCGTCACGATTAGTGGCATCTGCACTATTTGGAATAGGCATTGAGTCTTATCTTGGCAGAAATTCCAGTGGTGAAGCAATGATATCCATGCTTAACCTCAAAATCATATGGTCTTTATCAGCGATTATCGGTATTATCATTTCAATACTTGAAAGCAATTATGAATCACCACTACTTTTAAAAATGATTTTAGCTGTTTTCATCCTCTTTAATTTAATCTGGATTTATTGGCGCATGCATTTGAATAATTGACATTATTGAGAAGCATTACCAATTTCAAAAATAAAACTATTAATTCAAAGTTCCATAATTCCCAATAATTTTCGATTACAGAAAGGGCATAAAAAGTGAAATTATACGCTATCGGAGACCTGCATCTTTCCGGCAATCCGCCGACAAAACCAATGACGATTTTTGGCGAACACTGGAACGATCATTGGCACAGAATAAAAGCATCATGGTTGTCCTTGGTACACGCTGAAGACACAGTAATATTGTGCGGTGATATCTCCTGGGCCATGCATCTTGATAACGCTCTCGCCGACCTCAACGAAATTGCTGATTTGCCTGGCAAAAAAATTATACTTCGCGGTAATCATGACTACTGGTGGAGCACCGTCAAAAAAATGAATAATGCAACTAACGAAAACTTCTTTTTCTTACAAAACAATTTCTTTGCCGTTGGCAGTACGGCTATTTGCGGCACTCGCGGCTGGAACCTGCCAGGCAACGAGTTCTTTACACCCGAAGATGAAGCAATCTACAGACGAGAATGTCTCCGTCTGGAAACATCACTGCAGCTTGCTAGTGCAGCAGGTTTTTCTGATATAATAGTAGCCCTGCACTATCCGCCGCTCTATGTAGACGTTGAAAAATCCGGTTTCACTGCGCTGTGCGAAAAATATAAGGTTAAAACCTGCATTTTCGGACACGTTCATGGCGAAGATGCCAAAAATGCATTTCAAGGCGTAAAAGCAGGAACTAATTATCAAATTGTTGCTGCGGATGCCGTAGATTTCAGATTACAAGAGATATAAACAAGAATAGAAAAAAGCGCAGCAAAATATTTTTGCTGCGCTTAATTTTTGCTTTTTACATTCCCTTATTCAAACTGAAAGCATCAAGTGTATCATTGATCTTTTTCGCCAGGCTATCAGGCAGGCCTTCAATGTTTATGTTCAGGAAGCCACGTACAATAATCGCCGTTGCTTCTTCCTCACTTAATCCTCTGGCCATTAAATACTCAATTTCTTCCGGTGCAATACGACCGACTGCTGCCTCATGGCTGAGTTCGGCATTACCGGTATGCGCGTCAAGTTCAGGTATGGCATAAATACGGCCTTCATTGCTAAGCATCAGCCCATTGCACTCCAGATGTGCACGTACACCTTCTGACATGCCAGCTAACAAACCACGGTTTATGATTGTACCGCCGGTCGATAACGACCGCGTAATTATTTCTGCTCTGGTACCAGGAACCTCCAAGATAGACTTGCCGCCTATATCCAGATGGGAGCCTTTAGGAGCAACCAGAATGGAGTTCAGCCTTGCTACGGCACCTTTGCCAACCAATCTTGTAGTTGGATACATCTGAACATCTTTAACGCGTTCCAAACAAACATAATTCGAAGTGTACTGAGCATCTTCACCAACAATAGCAACTGTACGCGGGCGTACTGCTACATTTTCACCCCAATTATGAATCATGGTAAAAGATAGCTTGGCGCCTTTTTCCACATAGAATTCACTGATTCCGATATGAACACCATTTTCCACTGAAGGATCACTTGCACAACCTGAGATAATATTAAGTTCGGCGCCTTCTTCGATGATAACTACGTTATGCACTCTTTGCAGTTGGTCTTCATGCCCGATAAAGACGCAGGCTTGCAAAGGAGCACTTATTTTGTGACCGGCACGCACTCTGATGAAATACCCTTGCTCTCGTTCCGTTGCTGTTTTAGCAGTATATTTATCGGTATCGGGCGCAACTGCTTTCCACCAGTATTTTTCGACAAGCTCAGGATGTTTTTTTGCAGCGTCACCAGTATTCATAAGCTCCAAAGGCGTATCTTTCTCTACTTCTACCTGTACAGGCGCATTATCTACCTGAATGAAGGTAGCGCTGCGGCCTTCTCCGTCAAGTTCGATACCTACCTTTGCCAGTTTCGATTTGCCGCCTGCGGTCAAGTCTCCGGTGCTTTTTGTTCTGACCTCGTCATTATCATCATATTTGCTTAAATCAATATCTTCACCATAAAGAGCCTTTTTCTCCAATGCTGCTTCCAGCTTTTTCTTGTCAGCCATTATAATCCACCTCCGCAGCCTTTATTAATGCAGTGTTCATAGCCTTTTTGACAGATGCAAGAAAACATCTCCATCGGATCCCCGCTGCAGGACAGAGTTCCATCGAAAAGTATATGTGCCTTGGTAGCTGGAATATATTTCAAAATATGTCCAAGATGGGTAATAACTAAACCTGAGTTTTGACTTTCTTCGAGCGGATTTACTTTACCAGGCAGATTGCCGCCGAAATGCGGGCAGCAACCTTTTTCACATTGGCAGGCTTTGCCGGACAATATATATTTTGCCGCACGGCCAACCAAAGCTATATTCTCAACATCAACACCTGACTCAGGCTCATCCAACAACAAGAGCTTTGGTTTTTGCGCCATTAACTGCAACAATTCCGACCTTTTGATTTCACCACCTGAAAACCCATCATTAACTGAACGGTCCAGATGCTCGCTCAATCCCATCCAATCAGCCATAATCTCAGCTTCCTCTGGAGTTGCGCCGCAAATCTGCACCATCTGACGCAAACTTAAGCCTCTGATCGTTGGAGGCCGTTGAATCATAACGCCAATGCCGAGCTTGGCTCTTTCATGCAAAGGCATTTCAGTAATATCCTGCCCTTTGAAATATATCTTCCCTTGCGTTACCTTGTAACGCTCGAAGCCCATAATAGCTCCGATTAAAGTAGATTTTCCTGTTCCATTAGGTCCATACAATACATGTACTTCACCTTTTGGTATATGTAAGTTAATATCATGAAGAATAACTTTATCATTAATAGCAATGGATAAATTTTCAATTCTAAGCATATAAAACATTGCCCCCTTTCATTTGTTAATCAAAGTATACAATATTGCTTAGGATTAGTCTACATAATGAACCTCGTTTATATTATTTTCATACTGGAAATGCCTAAGACAATATAGTATAATGTTTCAAGACCCATCCGGCGGGGGTGGGAAGAGGAGGAAAATAAAATGCTTAATACAGAAGCTGAAAAAGCTATTCTGACAAGACTAAAAACAGTTAAAGGTCATATTGCCGGCATAGAACGCATGGTCGAAAACAAAGAGGATTGTTCTGATATTTTGGTACAAATATCAGCAACCCGCTCCGCTATAGAAAAAATAGGCATTTATCTTTTGGAAAACAATGCCAGAGACTGTCTTTGCGGCAAAGCAAAATCAGCGGAAGAAAAAGAACACGTACAAAAAATTGTCAAACAGATTATTTCTTTTTTGAAATAATAGAATTCAGGAGGCACTATGCATCAGTATCTTTTTCATATTGGAGACTTTCCAATACGCATGTATGGGCTCGTGCTTTGCATGAGTATTTTTCTGGCAACAGGTGTTGCTTACTTTTTGGCCAAACAAGATGGTCGCTGGCATCAGCATGTAGTTGATCTAGGCATCTATGGAGGCTTTGCAGGAATTATCGGCGGACGTCTTTGGGACGTATTCTTTTTTGATTGGGAGTATTACAGTCATCATCTTTTGGAGATCCCGTTTGTCTGGCAAGGCGGCATGGCTGTCCAAGGTGGCATGATAGCAGGTGTATTAGCTGGTTTTGTTTATTGTAGGAAACACAAAATTGATGCTGTCGCACTTTTGGATATCGTTACGCCGGCTTTGATAATCGGTCAATCCATAGGTCGTATGGCCAATCTTTTAAATGGCGATGCTTTTGGCACACCTACAGGAGGCAATTTCGGGCTTGTTTATCCAGAGGGTACCCTTGCCTACAAAACTTATGGAAGTGCACCTCTTTGGCCGGCAGAAGTCTGGGAAGGACAAATAGATATTATTATCTTTGCATTACTGCTCATCTTCAGAACTACCAATCATGCCCGCGGCCAAGTAGCCCTGCTTTATGTGATGTTATATTCCGCAGCACGTTTTGGTTTAGAAATGTTACGTGGTGATTATACTGAACCATTTCTTTTCGGTTTAAAATCAGCACAAGCTACGAGCTTGGCTTTTATTATTGTTGCCGCCGTTCTCTTTGTCTGGGTTGGACGCAACAAACCACAAGAAAATCTAAAACCATCTGCAAAAAAACAAAAATAAACTGCTGAACCAAATAAAAATGAAGGTGAAGTGCAATTGCACTTCACCTTCATTTTTATTTTAAGATTAATCCTACAGGACAGTGGTCACTGCCTGTAATATCAGTATAAATCAAACTGTCTGATATCCTGTCTGCAAGACGGTCAGAGACTATGAAATAATCAATTCTCCATCCGGCATTCTTCTCTCTGGCCTTGAACATATAGGACCACCAAGTATATACCCCTTCCTTATCAGGATACAAATGGCGGAAAGAATCAATGAAACCTGCTTCCAATAATTCTGTCATTTTAGCTCTTTCTTCATCTGTAAAGCCTGCATTCTTATGATTTGTTTTAAAATTCTTTAAATCTATTTCTTTATGCGCAACATTAAGATCACCGCAAATTACTACTGGTTTTTTCTCGTCAAGCTGTTTGACATAAGATCTGAAATCATCTTCCCATTGCATGCGGTAGTCAAGTCTTGCAAGTTCACGCTGCGAATTTGGCGTATAGACATTAACAAGGTAAAAATCAGCAAACTCTGCCACTATAATACGGCCTTCCTGGTCATGTTCAGCTATTCCCATATCATAACTTACACTTAGTGGCTTTATCTTGGTAAAAATTGCGGTACCTGCATAACCTTTTTTCTCGGCGCTATTCCAATATTCTTCATAATCAGCAAAATCGAATTCTGCCTGTCCTCTTTGCATTTTGGTTTCCTGCACACAGAATATATCTGCTTCAGAAGCGACTAAAAAATTTTGAAAACCTTTGTTCATGCAAGCACGCAAACCATTTACATTCCAAGAAATCAACTTCATTTTCTTTTTCTCCTCATTTTTTTCTTTCTGATATTAAATAAAATATTTATTAATATAATCGCGCACACAAACAAATTTACTAATTGCCAATTTAAATATTTCGAATAATCGAAATCAATGGTCAAACCCGCTAACGCTAATGCTACTAAACACAAACCAAAATTAAAGCTACCAGTTAAATTGAACAATAAGCCTTCTTTTAAAAACAACCCACCCAATATAAGATAGTAAAATGCAAATAAAAAAGCTGCATATGAAGGACCGGCAAAAGCTGTTACTGCCAAAAAAGAACCTATAAAAACAACCACTGGTAAATAAAAAAACAACTTGTAAGAGCTATGTCCAAAATCTTCTTTTTCATAAGAAGCAAGTGAGTAAAGCCAAGCCAAACCAGTACAAACAAAGAAAGCAATCAAATATAGTCCGTTTTCAAATCTTATAGGCCAAAAATATGGCACCAACAAATGACTGCCTACTAGTAGTGAAACTACCTCACTGGCACCGGCAAATACTCGCCGCACCAATGAATTTTGGTCAAATTGGTTAGTCCATATTGATACTAGTGCCAACCAAACTAATAGCTTCAACCCTGAAAACCAACAAAAAGGATCCCATGCTACTCCTCTAATTAAAAGAGCAAAGCTTCCAGTAAGCAATATGCCTATAGTCACAGTAGGTCCTTTATGAGTTATCATTATCTTCTCAGTCCCATCACAGCATCCTGTACTTCATCAACTTCCTTAAGACATTGCAGTAAAACTGAAACACTTTCATAATCACGTTCATCAATACATAGCACTATTTTGTCCTTTAATCCCTGCCTTAGTGGCAGCAACTTTTCATTAAGATTCTGATAAAACCAATTGCCTGCTTCCACAATCTTTTGGTTTTCTTCTTGATCCATTTCATTTAAAGCGGCGGCGAATTTTTGTATACAGCTCTTTATATTTTCTATACCTTTATCAAATTCAATTTTATCTACTTTCAACTTTATATTCCTCCTGCTAAATATCTTAGATCAGTTAACCTTTTATTTCATTATACATTATTTTTAACTATAAATTAGATATATTTATTATCATGCTTTGTTCACATTTTTTTCATAGATTTGCCCTTTGTTTGTCAAATTTACATTCTATACTTTAAACATAGTAAGAGTTACCCCCTCTTACTATACCCTTCCCATTAAATCATCATAAACAACTTTCCCTTGAAGCAGCCGCTTACGAACCCCTCGTAGGCGGTTGTTTCTGTCTATGTAAAACATTAATACAATAAAAAAAACTTCGTGAACTCCTTTAATTGTTCATGAAGTTTTTTTATTGTATATCTTTCTAAAGTCCAAAATAATCGTAAACCTGCTTAACTGCTTTTTCAAGTTCGTCAGGCGGTAAATTATGCTTAGCAGCTAACACAACCATTCCCTGTAATTGATTTTTCAAGAAAGCTTCAAAAATTGTTTTATTCACAGCATGATTGTCGCCATCAACCTTTCCTGTCCTACAGTAAGCTATCGTAAAATCCTTAATAGTTGCTGTTTCCTTATCTAAAAAATAAAATAAATATGAACAGCTATCACAAAAATTTCTTGCTATCCTTAGAATTTTCTCGTCTGTAAAAGATCCGGACTCCTGACCTTCGAAGCTAATTGTCATTCTACCCGCAAATCTTTCTGCATATTCCTTTTTTTCTCCCAGGATTGACAGTAACTCTATATAGCGCTCTATTTGGCCATTCTCTGCTTCTTCTTTTTTTATAAGTATATTAATGTATTCTTCTTGTCCTAAATACTTTTCTACATACTCTCTATAGTTTTCCAATTCCATTTTTTCACCCCAGTGCCTGCTCAATCTTTTTTCTTAACAACATCTTCATAGGGAATAAGCTTTCCCTGTATTTTAGCATACTGTTTTTTAGCATCACTGAGTTTAATATTAATAGCCCACATGGAAATATCCAGATTATCTTTGATATGACGACACTGAATATTTTTTTTGTTCTGCAGCCAACACACCAGATGTTCTTTTTCCAAGTATTTGATAAGTTCGTCTTTTTGCAGTTTTTTAATATTACGATCTGAAAAATAGATAGTTGCCATCGTTAAAGCATCAATTTCCCAGCACTCGACACGATAGGGTCTTTCATCTGAAAATTCTCCTTCCAAATAGCCAATATCACTATCTATAAAACCCTCTTCATCAATTTCATTTGAATAATTAGCCTGCGGTTTAAAATGCGGATGCGGATATTTTATTTTTAGAACGTTATCTTGTTCCATATTAACCTCACTACTTATAATAATTTATAATTTTTTTACAATTCTTTTCCAATTCTCTTTTTACCCAGGACGGGTTCAACACCTTTACCTTAGTGCCAAGACTCATCAGCCAACCGAAAAAAACCGGACTCACCGCAACATCAACGCAGATAATAAAATTATTATCGTCTGTCTTTTTAATTTCAATGTCCTTACCAAATCTGTCAATAACAACACCAGCTAAAGATTTATCAAATTGCATCTCGACATTTGTTTCCTCGCCGCCATACATGCCAAAATGTTTTTTTGCATGGCTAACTAAGTCAAATGAATTGCTCTCTTCGCAAGCTTCACAGGGAATATCCAAGATAGTAACTTCTGCCATGCGGTCAACACGATAATGCAAGTTCTTTTTGTGTTTACTATTATATGTTATCAAGTAATAATTATCGTTATCCCAACATAAAGAACAGGGATTCTCAATATACTTGACACCGTTTTTGCGGAATGCTTCATCTTTGTCTATTGTCCACTCCATATATTTGAAGCTAATTTGCTTTTTCTCCGCAATAGCCTGATGAATTTTGTCCACGGTGTAGTAAATACTCTCATGCATATTCTTGATTCTATTTTTGACAATTACTTGCCTATGCAAAGATCCTGCCTGATATTTGCTGGTACAACCTTCTAATTTTTTGATTAAATCTGTAGTTTTCCTGCCAGTTATAAATTTAGACGCTTCTACCGCATCAACCAATAACTTTAATTCTGGTAATTGAAACGAACGTTCACCAACAAAATAAGAATTGGATCGGCCTCTGATACAGATAACATCAAGACCAAAATTTCTTAATGTTTCGATGTCGTCATAGATACTCTTTCTTTCTGCTTTAATACCACAATAAGCTAGTTTAGTTATAATCTGATTAACAGTTAATGGATGATTCTCATCTGTTTCCTCGAGCAAAAACTTTTGTATATACAACAATTTTGCTTTTTGGTTAATTGATTTCGGCATAAGGTTACCTCCAAAAAATAATCATTGTTTTGATAATAATAATCTAATATCTTGTCAAAAATTATATATTAGGCAAAACTTTTAATATACCTGCTTTAAAATGTTAAAAATAAAAAGTTTCTTGGCATATCATCAAAAAAATGAATCTGCTGCCAAGAAACTTAAACTTCTTCAAGCTATTCCTTAAGTACATAATGTTCGGATATTTCAGTTACTAAAGCCCACCGGTGACCACTTTCCGCTTTCAAATTATTGTATTCTTTTTTCGGCACAATGATAACTGGATTGTCAGTTTTCTGCAAATCTTCCATTACCATGTAAGGCATAATATTTTTGCTTGTCCAGCTGTAAGCATGCGGTTTAAAATCATCCACCTTATCTCGTGGCAATACCTTAACAATCTTTTTGTCAGAATAAAAGACAGCAGATGTTTGATAATCACCATAGCTTGCTATTACTAACTTATCAGGATATGTCTTTTTTAATTCTAAAGCTAAGTTCTTGCCAGAACGAATATTAGTAAGAGGAACACAAACATTGCGTATCAGGGCAATATTAAACACTACAGCGGTCAGAGCTATCCCGATAATTACAACTTTTCTGTTATCAAGCATGTAGTAATAAACGCAGGCAACCATACCTATAACAGCTATTACGAGCAACTGCCATTCAGACTGTACACCAAATTGCTTAGTTCTTTCTACCCAAAAAGCTGCTCCTATCAGTAAGAGATAAAAAGAAAAGTTATATAATAAAGTATTCCCCAAAGTTGATTTTTTACTTTTCTGATCAAGCCAGCCGCCAACTAATAACGCAAGAGGGAAAAGCATTGGATATGTATATGTCAAATATTTAGTAGCCATATTTTGGAAGAAAAAGAAAATCGTAAAAGCCCAGATAATCAGAAATTTCTCTTGGCTTGGAGGTTTAACCCATTTACCAGCACTTCTGCAATAGTGCTTGATTGTCGCTGGTAAAAGGCCTACCCATGGGAAAAAACTTAATATGAGGACCAATGTATAATAGTAAATTACATTATCACGCGGATGCTCTGAGACAGTAGCACGCAGAAAATTGTGCGTACCAAAGAAAACATTAATGAAATCGGCACCATGCATCATATACATAGCAAAATACCAGGGAACCGCAATTGCCAGAAATAATAATGTTCCGGAAAACAACTTCATGTTTTTTAACTCATGCCAGGAGTTTTCCGTCAGCAGGAAGAGAAAAATAATTAAGCCAGGCAGTAAAAACCCGATTGGTCCCTTAGTTAAGGTTGCCAATGCGCAGAAGACATAAGTTCCATAGTAGTACTTGCCATTACGCTCACGATAACCCAGATAGAAGAAAAGGAGAGCCGCATTAAAAAACAAGAATAACACAGAATCAGTGATAATTGATTTACTGATTAAAAAAAACTCTAATGATGATACCAAAACAAGAGCACTTAGGAAGCCAGCTCTTTCTGAATAAAGTTTTTTGCCGCCGAAAGCAGCCAAAGAAACCGCCAATACGCCAAATACGGCTGGGAAAAAACGAGACGCGAATTCTGTAAAGCCGAACATTTTGTAAGCAATCGCCGTCAGCCAATAAAACATAACCGGCTTATCATACCAATAGTTGCCATAAATTTGCGGAGATACCCAATCGCCGCTCTGTAGCATTTCTTTAGCCGTCAAAGCATAATTGGATTCCACGCTGTCAGTGATCAGCAGCGAACCATTGTAAGCAAAAAGCAATATAAATACCAAAAGGTAGAGTCCTAACCAATATTTCTTAGGCATAAAATCATCCTCCAAGATAAAAATGTCTTCTTTTATAAACAATATACTGGATAAGGATGAAATTAAGCTGAAAACAAAAAACCGGTACCGCAGAAACTCAAAAAGAGGTAATGTGGTACCGGTTTTACTAATTCATTTGTCTTTAAAGTTTAAAGGCAGCTTGACAACAAAACTACTGCCAACATTCAAGGTACTGCTTACTGAAATATTCCCATG